>NZ_KV841546.1:0-84999 GCF_001839505.1 Streptococcus sp. HMSC34B10
TTATCCGCCATAGCTCAGTTGGTAGTAGCGCATGACTGTTAATCATGATGTCGTAGGTTCGAGTCCTACTGGCGGAGTACTAAACGTTCTACGGAACGTTTTTTTATTTTGTTGAAATAGGTATAATAGTTTTGTATCATTTTCACATCTATTTTTACTTCATTTTTTTGTTTTAAGTTATTTTAGCTTTTATTTTTTACGATACAGGATTTTTTATTTCTTTTGTTAACCTTTCTGATAAACTTGTTTTATCAATAAGAAAGGTTTTTTATATGCTTCAAAATTATTATGACTATTGTTTCCATTTCCTAAAACAGGTTGAAAAGGAATATTCGTTTTTAGTTCAGACAAGTGACGATTGGGAGTCGCTTCATTTAAAATTTCTTCTTTATTACTTAATCCGCTTTAGGATAAAAGATGAGAAGGATTTTATTCTCTGCCATTTTAGGGCTGCTTATCGTATCTACCTAAATCGTTTACTGGGACATCGATTTACATATTGTTAGTAAGCATAGTTAATTTCCATTTATTACGAACGTTAGTTTATGGTTAGAAAAAAATATATAGAATAAGCTTTAAATTGGCCTTTTTTTAATTACAAATTGAAGGAAAACCCTAATCTTTTCTATTGTTTATTCTTGATTAAATGGTGTTTTTTTCTTATAATAAATTGTAAGATATAATTGTGGGTGAAAGTCCCACCATGTATATGAGAAAGGACGAGCCTTTTGGCTCAGACGAAAATATGACTTCAGTTGTTGTTGTAGGTACCCAATGGGGTGATGAAGGTAAAGGAAAAATTACAGATTTTCTTTCAGCTAATGCGGAAGTGATTGCTCGTTACCAAGGTGGTGACAATGCAGGGCACACTATCGTCATTGATGGGAAAAAATTTAAATTGCACTTGATTCCATCTGGTATTTTCTTCCCTGAAAAAATCTCTGTAATTGGGAATGGTATGGTTGTAAATCCTAAGTCTCTTGTCAATGAATTGTCATACCTTCATGCAGAGGGAGTTACAACGGATAACCTACGTATTTCTGATCGTGCGCATGTAATTTTGCCTTATCATATTGAGTTAGACCGTCTTCAAGAAGAAGCTAAGGGTGATAACAAGATTGGGACGACAATTAAAGGAATTGGTCCAGCCTATATGGACAAGGCAGCTCGTGTTGGAATTCGTATTGCGGATCTTTTGGATAAAGAAATTTTCCGTGAACGTTTAGAACGTAATCTTGCTGAGAAAAATCGTCAATTTGTAAAATTGTATGATAGTGAACCTATTTCAATTGATGATATTTTTGAAGAATACTATGAGTATGGCCAACAAATCAAGCAATATGTGACTGATACTTCCGTAATCTTGAACGATGCACTTGATAATGGGAAACGTGTTCTCTTTGAAGGTGCACAAGGTGTTATGTTAGACATCGACCAAGGTACTTATCCGTTTGTTACTTCATCAAACCCTGTTGCTGGTGGTGTTACTATCGGTTCTGGTGTGGGCCCAAGTAAAATCGATAAGGTTGTCGGTGTATGTAAGGCCTATACTAGTCGTGTAGGAGACGGTCCTTTCCCAACTGAACTATTTGATGAAGTTGGACATCGTATCCGTGAAGTTGGGCATGAGTATGGAACAACTACTGGTCGTCCACGTCGTGTAGGTTGGTTTGACTCAGTGGTTATGCGTCATAGTCGCCGTGTCTCTGGCATCACAAATCTCTCTTTGAACTCGATTGATGTGTTGAGTGGTTTGGATACTGTGAAAATTTGTGTGGCCTACGATCTTGATGGTCAACGTATTGATTACTATCCGGCTAGTCTCGAACAATTGAAACGTTGTAAACCAATCTACGAAGAATTGCCTGGTTGGTCTGAAGATATTACTGGAGTACGTACTTTGGAAGACCTTCCTGAAAATGCACGTAACTATGTTCGCCGTGTCAGTGAATTGGTGGGTGTTCGTATTTCTACCTTCTCAGTAGGTCCTGATCGTGATCAAACAAATATTTTAGAGAGTGTTTGGTCATAGGAGATTTTTTAAGATTTGTTTAAGACAGGTTGGATATACTATAGACAGTTACAAGAAGACCTCCTAACTTGTTGTAACAAATTTCCTAAACTTTTCTTTTTCATAATAATCTCCCTATAAAGTCACCGCATTCGGTGGCTTTTTTTGTGTTGAGAAACATGGTATAATGATAGAATTGATAGCTAGGAAGAGAGAGAGAAGAGATGAATTACACGCTTGAAGAGAAAGAAGCTTTTATGAGAGAGGCCTTAAAGGAGGCAGAAATTGCTTTAGAGCATGATGAAATCCCGATTGGTTGTGTGATTGTCAAGGATGGAAAAATCATAGGGAGGGGCCATAATGCGCGCGAGGAGTTGCAACGTGCAGTCATGCATGCAGAAATTATGGCTATAGAAAATGCTAATCTAAGCGAAGAGAGTTGGCGTTTGCTGGATTGTACGCTTTTTGTGACTATTGAGCCTTGCGTTATGTGTAGTGGGGCAATTGGTCTTGCCCGCATTCCAAACGTGGTCTACGGGGCTAAAAACCAAAAATTTGGCGCTGCTGGAAGCTTGTATGATATTTTGACAGATGAAAGACTCAATCACCGTGTGGACGTTGAAACAGGTGTTTTAGAGAGTGAGTGTGCAGCGATTATGCAAGACTTTTTCCGAAATCGACGTAAAAAATAATTTCTCTTTAAAAACAGAGGGGAATGTGGTATAATAACTAGTGGAGCAACAGTTCTGCGTGAAGCGGGTCAGGGGAGGAATCCAGCAGCCCTAAGCGAGTGTGAATTGTGTGCTCTTTTTTCGTGCTTTTTTCGAATAAATAAGATAAAATAGCCTAGAATATAAGATTAAAAAAGAGGGGAAATATGAAAATTCGTGGTTTTGAATTAGTTTCTAGTTTTACGGATGAAAATTTGTTGCCAAAGCGTGAGACAGCTCATGCAGCTGGTTACGATTTAAAGGTTGCAGAACGTACTGTGATTGCTCCAGGAGAGATTGTTCTCGTCCCAACTGGTGTTAAGGCTTATATGCAGCCGACTGAGGTTCTCTACCTCTATGATCGTTCTTCAAACCCTCGTAAGAAGGGGCTAGTCTTGATCAATTCTGTGGGTGTCATTGATGGAGACTATTATGGCAACCCTGGAAATGAAGGACATATCTTTGCTCAGATGAAAAACATCACCGATCAAGAAGTTGTTCTTGAAGTTGGGGAACGTGTGGTCCAGGCTGTCTTTGCACCATTTTTAATCGCAGATGGAGATGAGGCGGATGGCGTACGGACCGGTGGATTTGGGTCAACAGGGCACTAAGATGAAGATTATCTTTGTACGTCATGGAGAGCCAGATTATAGTATGCTTGATAAACTTGAAAACCCGCAACTCTATAGTGGTTTTGGTCGTGATTTAGCACCATTGACAGGAAAAGGGCGCGGTCTAGCAAAAGAAGTTGCTAAAACTGCATGTTTTGGAAAGGCAGAGATTATTATTTCATCATCTGTGACGAGGGCTTTAGAAACAGCACATTATATAGCGGTTGAAACAGGATTGGACTTATTTGTAGAGCCGTTTTTTCATGAGTGGCGTCCAGACTTAGATGGCACTAACTCTGATTTAACTAGTGTATTGGTAGCTCATGAATATTATCTAAAACATCAAGGAGGTTTATCTGAAGATTCTCCTTATCGCTATGAAACTGATCTAGAGATGCGTCATCGTTTTTTAAGAGCTTTGGAAAAATATAAAGATTATAAAACTATTATCATTGTAACTCACGGAATGCTCATGCGCCAATTTGTACCAGACGAGAAGATTGATTTTTGCCAAGTGATTGAGTGTGAGATAGAGATATAGAAAGAGGTTTATTATAGCAAAGAAAAAGGCGACATTTGTGTGTCAAAATTGTGAATATAACTCACCTAAGTATTTAGGACGCTGTCCAAACTGTGGGTCTTGGTCTTCTTTTGTGGAGGAAGTTGAGGTTGCAGAAGTCAAAAATGCGCGTGTGTCCTTGACAGGTGAGAAAACCAAGCCTATGAAATTGGCTGAAGTAACTTCTATTAATGTCAATCGAACCAAGACTGAGATGGAGGAATTCAACCGTGTACTCGGTGGAGGTGTGGTACCAGGGAGTCTTGTCCTTATCGGTGGGGATCCAGGGATTGGGAAATCAACCCTTCTCTTACAAGTATCAACCCAGTTATCTCATGTGGGAACGGTTCTCTATGTCAGTGGAGAGGAGTCGGCCCAACAGATCAAACTCCGTGCAGAGCGTTTAGGTGATATTGATAGCGAATTTTATCTCTATGCAGAGACCAATATGCAAAGCGTTCGTGCAGAAGTAGAGCGCATCCAGCCAGATTTCCTTATTATCGATTCGATCCAGACCATTATGTCTCCTGAGATTTCAGGGGTGCAGGGGTCAGTTTCCCAGGTACGCGAGGTAACTGCTGAACTCATGCAGTTGGCCAAGACTAATAACATCGCTATCTTTATCGTAGGGCATGTGACCAAGGAGGGAACCTTGGCTGGTCCTCGGATGTTGGAACATATGGTGGATACGGTGCTTTACTTTGAAGGGGAACGCCACCATACCTTCCGTATCTTGAGAGCGGTCAAAAACCGTTTTGGCTCCACCAATGAGATTGGGATCTTCGAGATGCAGTCGGGCGGTCTAGTTGAGGTACTCAATCCGAGTCAAGTTTTCCTAGAAGAACGTTTAGACGGTGCGACTGGTTCGTCCATCGTGGTGACTATGGAAGGAACACGTCCAATTCTTGCGGAAGTGCAGGCCTTGGTGACGCCAACCATGTTTGGAAACGCTAAGCGTACGACGACAGGGCTTGATTTCAATCGAGCTAGTCTGATTATGGCTGTCTTGGAGAAACGGGCAGGCTTACTCCTTCAAAATCAGGATGCCTATCTCAAATCGGCTGGTGGTGTCAAATTAGATGAGCCTGCCATTGACCTGGCTGTTGCGGTTGCTATTGCTTCGAGCTACAAGGACAAGCCAACCAATCCCCAGGAATGTTTTGTAGGAGAGTTGGGTTTGACGGGAGAGATTCGGCGCGTAAATCGTATCGAACAACGGATCAATGAAGCTGCTAAGCTTGGATTTACAAAAATCTATGTACCAAAAAATTCCCTAACAGGTATAAAGCCACCTAAGGAAATTCAGGTGATTGGGGTGACAACTATTCAGGAAGTCTTGAAAAAAGTATTCTCCTAATAGTTAAACTTAGTTTTAGATTGCAAAATATTTTGTAGCCAATATTTATAAAAAAGGAGGAATTTCTGATGAAATTTTCTATGGATAGTCACATGCAATTTCCTTTGGTAGAGTTGTCGCTCAATCAGGGAGAAACGCTCTTTATCCAGCGCGGTAGTATGGTTTACCATACACCCAATGTAAGTCTAAATACCCAGCTCAATGCAAGCGGTTCTGGTTTGGGACGTTTTGTCAAAGCTGTGGGGCGTTCGATGGTTTCTGGCGAAAGCACCTTCATTACTCAAGCTGTTGCAGAGTCAGATAACGGCAACCTTGCTCTAGCACCAGATACTCCTGGTCAAGTGATTGCTCTTGAGCTAGGCGAAAAGCAATATCGATTGAATGATGGGGCTTTTCTAGCTCTTGATGGTACGGCCTTCTATACAATGGAGCGCCAGTCTATCGGGAAGGCTCTGTTTGGAGGGCAAGGCGGTCTCTTTGTGATGACAACCCAAGGTCAGGGGACTCTCTTGGCCAATGCTTTTGGTTCTATTAAGAAAATTGAACTGCAAAACCAAGAAATGACGATCGACAATGCCCATGTGGTTGCTTGGGACCAGTTTTTGGACTATAATATCCATCTAGAAAATGGCTTCTGGCAATCTATCGGTACAGGTGAAGGAGTCGTTAATACCTTCCGAGGTACGGGTGAGGTTTATGTACAAAGCCTCAATCTTCAGAGCTTTGCAGGATCTCTTAACAAGTATATCCAAAAAGGTTCATAACAATAAAAAAACTAGGACAGGGCCCCAAGTTAGTTGCTGGATGTCTCTGTCCTAGTTTTCTATATATAGTCTGAAAGCTGACAAACGAGGTAAAAGATGGTAAGATAGAAAATAAATAATTTGGTGTTCAAATTATCTTGAAAGTAAGAAAGTGTGTTGTCATGTCCTATTTCGAACAATTTATGCAGGCTAATCAGGCTTATGTGGCCTTACACGGAGAACTCAATCTTCCAATCAAACCTAAAACAAGAGTAGCGATTGTCACTTGTATGGATTCTCGTTTACATGTTGCCCAAGCTTTGGGGCTTGCACTGGGTGATGCCCATATTTTACGGAATGCGGGTGGCCGTGTGACAGATGACATGATCCGTTCCCTCGTGATTTCCCAGCAACAAATGGGAACAAGAGAAATTGTGGTTCTCCATCATACAGACTGTGGTGCTCAAACTTTCAATAATGAGGATTTTCAAGAGCACTTAAAATGCGAACTGGGAGTTGATGTATCTGGTCAAGATTTTCTTCCTTTCCAAGACGTTGAGGAAAGTGTTCGCGAGGATATTAAATTGCTTCGAGAATGTCCGTTAATTCCAGATGATGTCATTATTTCGGGGGCTGTTTATGATGTGGACACAGGAAGAATGATTGAAGTATACTAATTTTCCATTTGAAAGTGTATATCATACAGATGATAAGGTAGTAGATTTTCGCTTGGATATCACTAATATAAAATAGCATAAGACAAGGGTATAAAAGTCTACTCTTGTCTTATTTTTTATTGAAAAATTGAAAAAAAAGCGCTACAATGGTAGTTGGAAAAGTGTTGTGGAAAACACAAGCGATACATAAATACTGGAGGAAATCATGTCTTTTTCTGACTTAAAGCTGTTTGCCCTCTCCTCAAATAGGGAATTGGCAGAGCGTGTGGCACAAGAAATTGGAATGGAATTGGGAAAATCAAGTGTTCGCCAATTTTCAGACGGAGAGATTCAGGTCAATATTGAAGAATCTATCCGTGGAAAACACGTCTTTATCCTGCAATCAACTAGTTCACCAGTCAATGACAATTTGCTTGAAATCTTAATCATGGTGGATGCTTTGAAGCGTGCTAGTGCAGAGTCTGTTAATGTAGTCATGCCTTACTATGGCTATGCACGTCAGGATAGAAAGGCGAGAGCTCGTGAGCCGATTACTTCGAAACTTGTTGCAAATATGCTTGAAGTTGCTGGTGTAGATCGCTTGTTGACCATTGACTTACACGCTGCACAGATTCAAGGCTTCTTTGATATTCCTGTAGATCACTTGATGGGTGCTCCGTTGATTGCGGACTATTTTGAACGTCGTGGTATGGTTGGTTCTGACTATGTGGTTGTTAGTCCAGACCATGGTGGGGTGACTCGTGCTCGTAAATTAGCAGAGTTCTTAAAAACGCCAATTGCCATTATTGACAAACGTCGTAGCGTGGATAAGATGAATACTAGTGAAGTGATGAACATCATTGGTAAGGTAGAAGGCAAGACTTGTATCTTGATCGACGATATGATTGATACAGCTGGAACTATTTGTCATGCGGCAGATGCACTTGCTGAAGCAGGTGCTGTTGAAGTTTACGCAAGCTGTACGCACCCAGTTCTTTCAGGGCCTGCTATGGATAATATCCAGAAGTCTGCGATTAAAAAATTAGTGGTGCTTGATACGATTTACCTCCCAGAAGACCGTTTGATTGACAAGATTGAACAAATCTCTATCGCCCACCTTTTGGCGGATGCCATTGTCCGTATCCACGAAAAACGCCCACTTTCTCCATTGTTTAATATGGAAAAGACCATTTAAAAAGTATCGTCAAACAGATTAAGTTATTTTTACATAATAGCGAGAAACTATTTTAGAATCACTAGCAGCAAAGCGCAAAGATGAACTGATAAATCCAGAGTTACAATGGAATAACACGACAGATTGTTCGGACTTTGCTTGCTTTTGAGCCTGACATCCCAAGAATTTCGCTTGGTTTTTGAGATTACTATTAATGTTACTTATTTTTATTAGAAATTATAAAAAAATTTTTTAAAAAAGCTTGACAACTTAAAAATATGTGATATAATTTGTTTTAATAAGGATTGTCCTTATAATTAAATTTAAAAATTAAAGAGGAGATAAAACAATGAAAAAAGTTTTATTATCATCAGTAGTAGCTCTTGCAGTATTCTCTGCAGCAGCTCCAGCATTTGCAGATATCAATGGTGGAGCTAACACTCCTGGAGCATATGATTCACGTGAAGCATATGAAAACCAATCTGAATTCGTAAGTGCTCGTACAGTTGAAGAGTACCTTGCAGGTCACCAAGAAGATATCGCAGCTGAAGCAGCAGCTGATCCAGCAGTAGTAGCAGCTAAAGCAGCTTTGGATGCAGTTGAAGGTGGAAGCCACAAGTATGGTGAAATCAAAGCAGCATACGATGAAGCATATAACGAAGCATTCTTAAAAGTACGTAACGTATATGTAGAAAAATTCCAAAATGTACAAAATTCAGCTAAGAAAGCTGAAGGCAACTACTACATCTTGAATGAAACTCCAGAGCAAAAAAATGCTCGTTATTTGAAAGAACATGGTCTATCTGACCAAGCAGCAGCTGATCAAGTTTCAGCTGATCAAGCAGCAGCTGATCAAGCAGCAACTGAACCAGAATCTGGTACTGCTGTAGACCAAGCTAAAAAAGCTGACGAAGCAGCTAAAAAAGCTGGTGCTTCTGCAAAAGCAGGTCAAAAAGCTCTTCCAAAAACACACGCTGTTAAATAATTAATTTATTTGGTGAAGTATCCTATCACTGAAACTTTGTTTCAGTGATTTTTTTGGTAAATAATGAGGGAAAAATGATGAGTGGACATTCTAGGACAAAAAAAACACCTATTGGTAAAATAATTGCTTCTATCATTACAGTAGCTGTTGTTGCCTTAGGAGGCTTCTTTATCTACAGTAGCTTCCTAGCTCCAAAATCAGATAAACAAAATGATGTTAAAGTTACTCAGGAGGCTTCAAAACAGGCCTATACTGTTAGTGCAGAAGAAAAGGAATATCTCGCTAATAAATTTAAAGGCCTACTTGCAACCAACTCTGAAACTGTGGCTTATGTATATATTCCAGGTACACAGTTAGATGAACCAGTCGTTCAAACAACGGATAATGCGACTTATTTAGATAAGCGCTTTGATGGCGTTAATGAGCCTTTAATGGGGACAGTCTTTATGGACGCCGATAACAAGAAGGACTTTAGCGATCGATTGACTTGGTTATTTGGTCACGCTCGTGGAAGTAAAGTTCCTGACCATCGTATGTTTAAGGATGTAAATTACTTCAGTCGTCAAGATTATTTTGATAAACATCCGTATGTTGTTATTGAAACTCCAGAGAGAAAGTATTATTATGAAGCTGTTGCTATGATTATTGTTCCAGAAGAAACAGCTTTTTACCGTACAAGTTTTGATGATGATGCTGATTTTGAAAAGCAATTGACAACTATATATGATACTGCACAGGTTAAGAAACCAAATGTTAAGGTTTCGTCTAAAGATAAATATCTTGTTCTTTCTACTTGTCGTGAAGAAGATGATACAATCCGTGCCAACCTTTACCTTCGACAAATTCCTGATTCAGAGATGACTGACTTTGTCAAACAACATGGTGAAGAACTTCAGTATAAACCAACAAGATAATAAAATTAAAAAACTATATGAATCCTCCTAAAATGAAATATTTTTATTTTGGAGGATTTTTGATTTTCTTTTCGAGTGCAGCCCTGCAAGCCTTTTCAAAATGTGGTATACTGATGAAAAAGGAGGAATATTATGACTCAAGAATTTATCAATCCAAGTGATGGTGTCGTGCGTCAATACCTTGCGACCAGCAAAACAATTGCTGTAGTGGGTTTGTCTGACCGTGAGGAAACAACTAGCAATCGAGTTACCAAGGAAATGCAGGCTCGTGGGTATAAAATTATTCCAGTAAATCCTAAGGCTGCTGGTGGTCAAATCTTGGGAGAAAAGGCTTATGCTAGCCTAGCTGAGATTCCTTTTCCAGTAGATATTGTTGATGTTTACCGTCGCAGTGAGTTCTTGCCTGATATTGCGCGTGATTTTCTCAAGGCTGATGCAAGGATTTTCTGGGCTCAATTAGGACTTGAAAGCCTTGAAGCAGAAAAGATTTTACGTGCCGGAGGATGTGATGATATCGTCATGAATCGTTGCATCAAGAGAGAGCATACACGCTTAATTCTTGAACAATAAAAAGGTAGCCTACAGGCTACCTTTTGTGTTATACTCAATGAAAATCAAAGAGCAAACTAGGAAACTAGCCGCAGGCTGTACTTGAGTACGGCAAGATGAAGTTGACGTGGTTTGAATTTGATTTTCGAAGAGTATTAGAAAATACCGATAAGGGTTTGCATCCCAAGACTGGTTAGGATAATGGCGATCCAGCAAAGGGCTCCCAGGAGAATCGATTTTCCACTGGATTTAACCATCGTGATAAGATTGGTTTTGAGTCCGATAGCGCTCATTGCCATGATGATGAGGAATTTTGAGAGTTGTTTGAGAGGTGCGAAGAAGCTACTACTGATACCTAAAGAGGTAAGAAGAGTAGTTAGTAGGGAAGCTAGGATAAAGTAGAGAATAAAAAGTGGGAACACTTTTTTGATTTGAAAGCTTTGTTTATGGCTTTCTTGACGACTTTGCCAGTATGAAAGGAAAAGAGTGATGGGGATAATAGCTAGGGTGCGGGTTAATTTGACAATGGTTGCAGCTTCGAGAGTATTAGACTGATAAAGACTGTCCCAGGCGCTAGCAGTAGCTGTTACAGAAGAGGTATCGTTGACTGCCGTACCTGCAAAGAGGGAAAATCCTTCATTAGAGAGATGTAGCCAGGTTCCTAGGGTTGGAAAGATAAGAGCAGCTATGACATTGAAGAAAAAGATGACAGAGATGGCTTGAGCTACTTCTTTTTCTTTGGCATGAATGACAGGAGCTGTCGCAGCAATAGCAGAGCCTCCGCAAATAGAGGAACCAACACCAATCAAGGTAGCTAGCTTTGTATCTAAGTCAAAAAATCTCTGGAAGAGATAAGCTACAATCAAGGCGATAGAAATGGTTGAAAGAATCACGGGAAGAGAAGATTTCCCAACTGCAAAAACTTGTGAAATATTGAGTCCGAAACCGAGTAAGACAACCGCATATTGAAGCAGTTTTTTGGAGCTGTAAGTCAAGCCTGCATCCAGTTGTTTATAGGGAGTGAGAAAGTGGTGAAGCATCATCCCTATAAAGATGGCAAAAACAGGCGCTCCTACGACTGGAAAGAAACTTCCTAAATACCAAGAAACGATAGAAATGACAAGACAGACTGAGAGACCAGCCCCATTTTTTGATAGAAATGACATAAAAACCTCCTAAAAAATAAGCACTTCTTATTATAGTCTTATCTAGGAGAAAAGTAAAATAGAAAGCGACAGGGAGGGGATAGTATTAGATGGAATTTTGCGGTCAAGAAGCTTTTGTAGTATAATAGAAGTACGTTTTGAAAGTAGGAGGTATCAATGGACTTAACTAAGCGCTTTAACAAACAGTTAGACAAGATTCAAGTTTCTTTGATTCGTCAGTTTGATCAGGCTATTTCAACAATTCCTGGAGTCTTACGATTGACTTTAGGGGAACCTGATTTTACGACTCCAGAACATGTCAAGGAAGCAGCAAAAAGAGCAATCGATCAGAATCAATCCTACTATACCGGAATGAGTGGCTTGCTGACTTTGCGTCAGGCAGCTAGTGATTTTGTAAGAGAGAAATACCAATTAGACTATGCTCCTGAAAATGAGATTTTGGTCACAATTGGTGCGACAGAAGCTTTGTCAGCTACTTTGACAGCTATTTTGGAGGAAGGAGATAAGGTGCTCTTGCCAGCTCCTGCCTATCCAGGTTACGAACCCATTGTCAATCTAGTTGGTGCAGAGGTTGTTGAGATTGACACTACTGAGAATGGTTTTGTATTGACTCCGGAAATGCTTGAAAAAGCAATTCTGGAGCAAGGGGACAAGCTTAAGGCTGTCATTCTCAACTATCCAGCCAATCCGACAGGGATTACCTACAGTCGTGAGCAGTTGGAGGCTTTAGCGGCAGTACTACGCAAGTACGAGATTTTCGTTGTCTGTGATGAGGTCTACTCAGAATTGACTTATACTGGTGAAAATCATGTATCTCTGGGCACTATGCTGAGAGATCAAGCTATTATCATCAACGGTCTATCTAAGTCCCATGCCATGACCGGTTGGCGTTTAGGTTTTATCTTTGCACCAGCAAACTTTACATCCCAGTTAATTAAGAGTCATCAATATTTGGTGACTGCTGCAAATACCATGGCACAACATGCTGCAGTAGAAGCATTAACAGCTGGTAAGAATGATGCAGAACCGATGAAGAAGGAATATATTCAACGTCGAGACTACATTATCGAGAAGATGACGAATCTTGGGTTTGAGATTATCAAACCAGATGGTGCCTTTTATATCTTTGCCAAGATTCCAGCGGGCTACAATCAAGATTCATTTGCTTTTCTGAAAGATTTTGCGCAGAAGAAGGCGGTTGCCTTTATCCCGGGTGCTGCTTTTGGGCGCTACGGAGAAGGCTATGTTCGCATCTCTTATGCAGCTAGCATGGAAACCATCAGAGAAGCTATGAAACGACTAGAAGAGTACATGAGAGAAGTATGATCCAGTCTATTACGAGCCGAGGTTTAGTGCTCTACAATCGCAATTTCCGTGAGGATGATAAGCTTGTCAAAATCTTCACAGAGCAGGCAGGGAAACGCATGTTTTTTGTGAAACATGCTGGGCAAACAAAGTTAGCTCCTGTTATACAGCCCTTGGTGTTAGCGCGCTTTCTCATGAAAGTCAACGATGATGGTCTTAGCTATATCGAGGACTATCGTGAAGTGATGACATTTCCAAAGATTAATAGTGATCTTTTTGTTATGGCCTATGCGACCTATGTTGCAGCCTTGGCAGATGCAAGTTTGCAAGATAATCACGAGGATGCTCCCTTGTTTGCTTTTTTGCAAAAGACCTTGGAGCTGATGGAAGAGGGCTTAGACTATCAGATTTTGACCAATATCTTTGAAATTCAGATTTTGACCCGTTTTGGGATTAGTCTCAACTTTAATGAGTGTACCTTTTGTCATCGTGTGGGGCAAGCCTTTGACTTCTCCTTCAAATACGGGGGTTGCCTTTGTCCCGATCATTACCATGAAGATGAGAAACGATGTCATTTAAATCCCAATATTCCTTATCTGCTCAATCAATTTCAGGCTATTGACTTTGAAACTCTCGAAACCATTTCGCTCAAATCAGAAATCAAACAAGAATTACGGAAATTTATAGATCAACTCTATGAGGAATACGTCGGAATTCACTTAAAATCAAAGAAATTTATCGATTCCCTAGGAGACTGGGGCCAATTACTAAAAGAGGAAGACAAATGAAAAAAATCGCAGTAGATGCAATGGGTGGTGACTACGCACCACAAGCTATTGTAGAGGGTGTCAATCAAGCTCTTGCTGACTTTTCAGATATTGAGATTCAACTTTACGGAGACGAAAGTAAAATCAAGCAATATCTAACAGCGACAGAGCGCGTTAGTATTATCCATACTGATGAAAAAATAGACTCAGACGATGAGCCTACAAAAGCCATCCGTAAGAAGAAAAATGCCAGCATGGTATTGGCAGCTAAGGCTGTCAAAGATGGAGAGGCAGATGCTGTTCTCTCTGCAGGGAATACCGGTTCCTTGTTAGCAGCAGGGTTCTTCATCGTTGGTCGTATCAAAAATATCGATCGACCAGGTCTTATGTCAACACTACCAACAGTTGATGGTAAAGGATTTGACATGCTGGATCTCGGAGCTAATGCCGAAAATACAGCTCATCACCTCCATCAATACGCAATTCTAGGTTCCTTCTATGCCAGCAATGTTCGTGGAGTGAAAAATCCCCGTGTAGGGCTACTGAATAATGGTACAGAAAGTAGCAAGGGGGATCCACTCCGTAAGGAGGCCTACGATCTACTAGCTGCGGATGAACATCTAAACTTTGTTGGAAACGTGGAGGCGCGTGACTTGATGGATGGCGTAGCTGATGTTGTCGTAACCGATGGTTTCACGGGAAACGCTGTTCTAAAAGCGATTGAAGGTACTGCTATGGGTATCATGGGCTTGCTTAAAAATGCTATTGTAGGTGGAGGACTTAGAGCCAAGCTAGGTGCTTTCCTTCTTAAGGACAACCTCAGAGGTTTGAAAAAACAGCTCAACTATTCAGATGTTGGGGGTGCGGTTCTGTTTGGTGTTAAGGCACCAGTAGTCAAGACTCATGGCTCAAGTGACGCCAAGGCCGTATACAGTACGATTCGTCAGATTCGTACCATGCTAGAAACAGACGTAGTTGCTCAAACTGCGCGTGAATTTTCAGGAGAATAATATATATGACAGAAAAAGAAATTTTTGACCGTGTTGTTACGATTATCCAAGAACGTAAAGGGGAAGATTTTATCGTAACCGAAAACTTGAGTTTGAAGGATGATTTGAATGCTGATTCTGTAGATTTAATGGAATTTATCCTGACGATTGAGGAAGAATTTGGAATTGAAATCAGTGATGAGGAAATCGATAATCTCCATAGTGTTGCAGATGTATTAGCAGTCATTAAAAATAAAATATAAGAAAAAGCAACATGTTAGTCATGTTGCTTTTTTAATTAGTGTTTTAGGAGATTACACTTCAAATTCATAAAGAGCTGTAGATAAATAACGTTCTCCATTATCTGGTGCGAGGGCAAGGACTTTTTTACCTGCTCCAAGTTTTTTAGCAACTTCAATGGCAGCATAGATAGCTGCGGCAGAAGAAATACCTACTAAGAAACCTTCTTGACCACCGATGTGACGACCAAGTTCTAGAGCTTGTGCAGATGTTACGCGGACGATACCATCATAGGCTTTTGTATCGAGTGTGTCTGGGATAAATCCAGCTGAAATTCCTTGAATCTTGTGTGGTCCAGGTTTTTCGCCAGATAGGATAGCAGATTCGTCTGCTTCAACGGCATATACTTGAATATTTGGATTTGCTTTTTTTAGAGCGTGTGAAACACCTGAAACTGTTCCTCCAGTACCAACACCGCCAACAAAGGCATCTAATCCATCTGCACCGAAAGCTGCTAGAATTTCAGCACCTGTTGTTCTTTCGTGAACCTCTGGATTAGCAGGATTGTTAAATTGAAGTGGTAGGAAACCATCACGTTCTGCTGCAATTTCTTGAGCCTTAGCAATAGCACCTTTCATTCCTTCGCTACCTGGAGTGAGGACTAGTTCTGCACCGTAGGCTTGAATGATTTTACGGCGTTCAACACTCATAGTTTCAGGCATAACGATGACAACCTTGTAACCTTTAGCAGCACCAACCCATGAAAGACCGATACCGGTATTTCCACTAGTTGCTTCTACAATAGTAGAACCTGGTTTGAGTTTTCCGTCTTGCTCTGCTTTTTCAATCATGCTAAGAGCGATACGGTCTTTGACAGAAGAACCAGGATTAAACGCTTCTAGTTTTACGTAGACGTCTGCTGCACCTTCAGGTACGATGTTGTTTAATTTGACAATTGGTGTTTGTCCAATCAATTCTGTGATATTGTTATAAATAGTCATAATTCTACCTCTTTATCTAAGATGATACTAGTATAACGCTAGCAACAGTATTTGTAAAATATAGAAATCCTATCAAGGTGATAGGATTTTTTTATATCTTTGGTATTTCCTAGTTTATTTGGATAGGAACTTCGATTTCTCGTAGACCTTGGTCTATTAAAGTAACTTTACCATTGTAAAATTCGATAAGGGAGGCTTTAGTATTCTCTTTATCTTCTTTGTCAACAAAGATCGTCGTCTCAACTTGATCGGTAAAATTAGTTTCAAGTTCCATAAGATGATGTCCTTTAAGGAAATTGCCATATTCTTGATACTGAGCGTAGCTCATTTGAATTTGAATTCCTGCTTGTTCCTTAATTTCAACAATTCCAATTTCCTTGACAGCAAGAGCAACACTACCTGCATAAGCGCGAATAAGACCACCGGCTCCAAGTTTGATACCACCAAAATATCGAGTAACAACTACACAGACATTGGTTAAATCG
Organism: Streptococcus sp. HMSC34B10; assembly: GCF_001839505.1. Classification (NCBI taxonomy): domain Bacteria; kingdom Bacillati; phylum Bacillota; class Bacilli; order Lactobacillales; family Streptococcaceae; genus Streptococcus; species Streptococcus sp. HMSC34B10. The sequence goes on from NZ_KV841546.1 coordinate 16,223, forward strand.
TGATTTTCTAGAACTCCTAGCATTGGTACACCAGCAGTACCACTTGGTTCTCCATCGTCACTAGTTCGTTTGATTTCACTACGCTCTCCAATAATAAAAGCAGAGCAGTTGTGGGTCGCTTTATAATGCTCTTTTTTAATAGCAGTGATGAAAGCTCGAGCTTCTTCTTCACTGTAGACACGCTTTGCATGGCAAATAAAGCGCGATTTTTTGATTTCTTCTTGGACTTGTCCGTCCTCTTTAATCGTTTTACATTCCATGATTTTATTGTACTAAAAAATAGGATAAAGTTCTAGATTTTACGAATAGAGAAGTATGAAAACAAATTCAAATTATTTAGGCCGACTTTTTACTGAACAAGAATTAAGTGTAGAAGAACGTGAATTAGCAGTCAAACTACCAAGTATGAGAAAAGAGAAGGGGAAACTTATTTGTCAACGTTGTGATAGTTTGATTCAGGAGGAATGGTTTTTGCCGCTTGATGCTTATTACTGTCGAGAATGTTTATTGATGAAACGAGTTCGGAGTGATCAAGCATTATATCATTTTCCGCAGGAAGTATTTCCTAGGCAAGATGTTCTAAAATGGCAGGGGCGATTAACTCCATTTCAAGCGAAGGTATCAGAAGGTTTACTTCAAGCTCTAGAAAGTAAGCAACCGACTCTAGTTCATGCTGTGACTGGCGCAGGAAAGACAGAGATGATTTATCAAGTTGTGGCGAAAGTCATTAATGATGGTGGTGCAGTTTGCTTGGCGAGTCCACGGATAGATGTTTGTTTAGAGTTATATAAGCGACTACAGAATGATTTTACCTGTGACATCGCACTTTTACATGGTGAGTCTGAGCCATATTTTAGGACACCCCTAGTTATTGCAACGACTCACCAGCTGTTAAAGTTCTACCAGGCTTTTGATTTATTAATAGTAGATGAGGTAGATGCTTTCCCCTATGTTGACAATAAAATGCTTTACAAAGCTGTAAAGAATTGTGTAAAGGAGGATGGCCTCAGTATATTTCTTACAGCAACTTCTACAGACGAGTTGGACAAAAAGGTTCGCTTAGGAGAGTTGAAAAGGTTAAGCCTACCAAGGCGATTTCATGGCAACCCCTTAATTATTCCCAAACCGGTCTGGTTATCCGCATTGAATAGCTACTTGGATAAACATCGTTTACCTCCCAGATTAAAAAACTATATTGAAAAACAACGAAAAACCGGTTATCCCTTACTCGTGTTTGCATCGGAGATTAAGAAAGGAGAAAAATTAAAAGAGATCTTGCAGGAGCAATTTCCAAAGGAGAAAATTGGCTTCGTTTCTTCGGTAACAGAAGATCGATTAGAACAAGTTCAAGCTTTTAGGGATAGGAAATTAACGATTTTAATAAGTACAACTATATTGGAACGAGGAGTTACCTTTCCTTGTGTGGATGTATGTGTCGTTGAAGCCAATCATCGTCTCTTTACAAAATCGAGTTTAATTCAAATTGGAGGGCGAGTTGGGCGTAGTATAGATAGACCAACTGGAGATTTAATTTTCTTTCATGATGGATTAAATGGTTCGATTAAGAAGGCTATAAAGGAAATTAAGCTGATGAACAAGGAGGCGGGACTATGACTTGTTTACTATGTGGGCAACATTTAAAAAACAATCAAACCTTTAGAAATCTTCTTTTATTGAAAAAGGAGGAGACCTCACTCTGTTTTACTTGTTCTTCAAGTTTTGAAAAGATTGGGGAGGAACATTGCCCAAATTGTCATAAGGTAGGAGTGTCAACTATGTGTCAAGACTGTCAATTTTGGTGTAAAGCAGGGATTGACGTAAGCCATGAAGCAATTTTTACTTATAATCAAGCCATGAAGGATTACTTTAGTCGTTATAAGTTTGATGGAGACTATATTCTTAGAAAAATTTTCGCATCGATTTTAAGGGAAAAATTGAGAAAGTACAAAGAATTTCAAATGATTATAATACCTTTGAGTCCTGGAAGGTTCTCCAAAAGAGGGTTCAATCAGGTCGAGGGATTGGTAGAAGCGGCAGGGCTCTCCTATTGGGATTTATTAGGAAAAAATGAAGAGTTAGCAAGCTCTTCAAAAAACCGTTCAGAACGGTTGACAACCGAACTTCCATTTTTTATTAAAGATGGAGTTACGATTCCAAAGAAGATTCTATTGGTTGATGATATTTATACTACTGGGGCGACTATTAACCGTGTAAAAAAACTATTTGAAGATAGAGGGGCCGAGGAGGTTAGGACATTTTCCCTCGTAAGATGAGGAAAAAGATTGCAATAACCATTTGAAAGCGTTATAATAGAATAGAAAAACAAATATGCTTAGAAAGAAGGTACTGATATGATTAAATATAGTATCCGTGGTGAAAACCTAGAAGTAACTGAAGCAATTCGTGATTATGTAGTTTCTAAACTCGAAAAAATCGAAAAGTATTTCCAAGAAGGACAAGAATTAGATGCGCGTGTGAATTTGAAAGTATACCGCGGAAAAACCGCTAAAGTTGAAGTAACAATTCCACTCGGCTCTATTACTCTTCGTGCAGAAGATGTTTCTCAAGATATGTATGGATCAATTGATTTGGTAACAGATAAGATTGAACGTCAAATTCGTAAAAATAAAACAAAAATTGAACGTAAGAACAGAAACAAAGTTTCTACTAGCCAATTGTTTACAGATGCCGTGGTAGAAGAGACAGATGTTGCTCAACCTAAGGTTGTTCGTTCAAAACAAATTGATTTAAAACCAATGGACCTCGAAGAAGCGCTTCTTCAGATGGACTTATTGGGTCATGACTTCTTTATTTACATTGATGTTGAAGATGAAACAACTAATGTTATTTATCGACGAGAAGATGGAGATATTGGTCTTCTTGAAGTGAAAGAATCATAATCAACAGTTTGGTTGGTCTAAAAAGGTGGTTTACACTAGTGTAAACCACCTTTTGTGTTGATGGTGCTACATACGGGTACAAGTGCTATTCCTTCTTTAAAGGTCGCTTTTTAAGTACAAATATGGTATAATAATGTGCAAGAGGTTTGTAATGAAAAAAAATGAAATGAATCCCTTTTTTATATACCTATTAGTTGTGATTACCTTTTTAATCATGACTATAGTGGTTGTTTTTCTTCAAAATAATCTAGTCACAATTGTATGCTTATTTTTATTGATGATTGCTTTTCTATTGCTTTTTTATTTCCAAAAGAAATGCTATCAAAAAACAGAAATAGAACAAATTCAGTACATAAACCATCAGGCAGAGGATAGTTTAAGTTTACTTTTAGAACAGATGCCTGTTGGAGTTGTGAAACTAAACATGGAAAGCAGTGAGATTGAATGGTTCAATCCTTATGCGGAGTTAATGCTGACAACGGAAGATGGAGAAATCAACCATTCTCAAGTTCAAGAAATCTTTAAAACGGCGATATCTTCGCCTGGTATCTATGCTAATGTGGGAGAGAAACGTTATGCGGTGCACCTAGATAATAAATCTGGTGTGCTCTACTTTTTTGATGTTTCTGGAGAGTACGAAGCTACAGTAGAATTGGTTACTAGTCGTCCGGTCATTGGAGTTATCTCCATTGATAATTATGATGATTTAGAAGATGAAACATCTGATTCAGATATTAGTCATATCAATAGTTTTGTTGCAAATTTTGTCGCAAAATTTACTGGAAAATATCAGATGTTCTCTCGTAGAGTGACCATGGATCGTTTTTACCTGTTTACTGACTATACGGTATTGGAACAATTGATGCAGGACAAATTTTCTGTAATTGATACCTTCCGTGAAGAAGCTAAACAGAGAGATTTACCATTGACCATGAGTATGGGATTATCATACGGTGATGGAGATCATGAGGGTATTGGTAAGGTTGCCTTATCAAATCTCAACCTTGCAGAAGTACGTGGTGGAGACCAAGTCGTTGTAAAAGAAAATGACGAAACGAAGAATCCAATTTATTTTGGTGGTGGTTCTGCTGCCTCCATTAAGCGTACAAGAACACGTACTAGAGCGATGATGACGGCGATCTCTGAGAAATTGAGGAGTGTTGATCGTGTATTCGTTGTTGGCCATAAAAACTTAGACATGGATGCTCTAGGTTCCGCGGTTGGTATGCAATTATTCGCTAGTAACATCTTGGATGAAAGTTATGTAGTCTACGATGCTGAACAAATGTCTCCGGACATTCATCGAGCCATTCAATTTCTAGAGAATGAGGGGGTTACAAAACTCCTCCCTCTAAATCAAGCTATGGGAATGGTCACTAATCGTTCCTTGCTAGTGATGGTGGACCATTCTAAGACGGCTTTGACCTTGTCAAAAGAGTTTTATGATTTATTTACACAAACCATTATTATTGACCACCACAGACGAGATCAGGATTTTCCAGAAAATGCTGTTATTACCTATATTGAGAGTGGAGCTAGTAGCGCGAGCGAGCTTGTAACAGAGTTGCTTCAATTCCAAAATTCTAAGAAGTCACGCTTAAGTCGTATGCAAGCTAGTGTGCTGATGGGTGGTATGATGCTGGATACTAAGAATTTCACGTCTCGTGTGACTAGTCGAACCTTTGACGTGGCAAGTTATCTAAGAACACGTGGTAGTGATAGTGTTGTCATCCAGGAACTTGCAGCGACTGACTTTGAAGAGTATCGATTGGTGAATGAACTAATTTTACAAGGGCAGGCTGTACAACCTTCGATTCTTGTGGCTCAGGCCAAGGATGGTAAGGAGTATGATACTGTAGTGATTAGTAAAGCAGCTGACACTATGCTGGCTATGTCAGGGATTGAGGCTAGCTTTGTCATTGCAAAGAACAGCCAAGGGGATATTTCCATTTCTGCACGAAGTCGAAGTAAGATCAATGTGCAACGGATTATGGAAGAATTGGGTGGCGGAGGCCACTTCAACTTGGCAGCTGCCCGACTTACAGATATGAGTCTACAAGAAGCAGGTGATAGACTAAAAACCGTTATTTTTAATGAAATTCGAGAAAAGGAGACAGAAGAATGAAAGTAATCTTTTTAGCAGATGTAAAAGGTAAAGGGAAAAAAGGCGAAATCAAGGAAGTACCAACAGGCTATGCGCAAAACTTTTTGATTAAAAAAAATCTTGCTAAAGAAGCGACAACTCAAGCTATTGGGGAGTTGCGTGGTAAACAAAAATCTGAAGAAAAAGCGCATGCTCAACTTCTTGCAGAAGCACAAGAAATCAAGGAAAAACTTGAAGCTGAAGAAACAATCGTTGAGTTTGTTGAAAAAGTTGGTCCAGATGGACGAACTTTTGGTTCAATTACTAGCAAGAAAATTGCAGAAGAACTTCAAAAGCAATTTGGAATCAAAATTGATAAACGTCATATCCAAGTTCAGTCTCCAATTCGAGCAGTAGGCTTAATTGATGTTCCTGTAAAAATTTATCAGGATGTAACTAGTGTTATCAATCTTCGTGTAATAGAAGGCTAGTCAAGGTTTGAATAAAGTTTTTGTAAAAGGAAGGAAAGTCTGATGGCAGAAGTAGAGGAACTACGAGTTCAGCCCCAGGATATTTTGGCAGAACAATCTGTATTGGGAGCTATATTTATCGATGAGAGTAAACTCGTATTTGTTCGAGAATATATTGACTCTCGAGACTTCTTTAAGTATGCTCACCGTTTGATTTTTCAGGCCATGGTTGATTTGTCAGATCGTGGCGAAGCCATTGATGCAACAACTGTTCGTACGATTTTAGATAATCAAGGTGATTTACAAAATATTGGCGGGCTATCCTACCTTGTTGAGATTATCAACTCTGTACCGACCTCTGCTAACGCTGAGTATTATGCAAAGATTGTAGCAGAGAAGGCTACGTTACGCCGTTTGATTGCCAAGTTAACTGAATCGGTAAACCAGGCTTACGAAGCTTCTAACCCTGTAGATGAAATTATTGCGAGTGCAGAAAAAGGCTTGATTGATGTTAGTGAGAATGCTAATCGGAACGGTTTTAGAAGTATTCGAGATGTTTTGAACGTTAACTTTGGGAATTTAGAAGCTCGTTCACAACAAACTTCGGATATTACAGGGCTTGCAACTGGTTATCAAGATTTGGATCATATGACAACTGGATTGCACGAGGAGGAGTTGATTATTCTTGCTGCTCGTCCCGCGGTAGGGAAGACTGCTTTTGCCTTGAATATTGCCCAAAATATTGGAACTAAGTTAGACAAGACGGTTGCCATTTTCTCTCTTGAGATGGGGGCTGAGAGTCTAGTCGACCGTATGCTAGCTGCTGAAGGTCTGGTGGAGTCTCATTCAATCCGAACAGGTCAACTAACAGAAGAGGAATGGCGTAAATATACCATTGCTCAAGGAAACCTCGCTAACGCTAGTATTTATATTGACGATACTCCAGGGATTCGAATTACAGAGATTCGGTCACGCGCACGTAAGCTGTCCCAGGAAACTGGCAATTTAGGTCTGATTTTAATTGACTACCTGCAGCTAATCACCGGGACAGGTCGTGAAAATCGTCAACAAGAAGTTTCTGAAATTTCACGTCAGTTGAAAATCTTAGCAAAGGAACTCAAGGTACCTGTGATTGCCCTTAGTCAGTTGTCACGTAGTGTAGAACAACGTCAAGATAAGAGGCCTGTATTGTCAGATATTCGTGAGTCTGGATCTATCGAGCAAGATGCAGATATTGTAGCTTTTCTCTATCGTGATGACTATTATGACCGTGGCGGAGAAGAAGAGGGAAATCTTCCTAAGAATAAAGTGGAAGTTATTATCGAGAAAAACCGTAGTGGTGCACGTGGAACGGTAGAATTGATTTTCCAAAAAGAGTATAATAAATTTTCAAGTATTTCAAGGAGAGAGGAACAAAGATGACAGATGCATTTACAGATGTGGCCAAGATGAAAAAAATCAAGGAAGAAATCAAGGCGCATGAAGGAAAAGTTGTGGAGATGACCTTAGAAAATGGTCGTAAACGCCAAAAGAATCGTTTGGGAAGACTCATTGAAGTTTATCCATCGCTCTTTATCGTTGAATTTGGGAATATTGAGGGGGACAAACAAGCGAATGTTTATGTTGAATCCTTCACGTATTCAGATATTTTAACAGAAAAGAATTTGATTCACTATTTGGATTAAGATTGAAAGTGGGAATTATTCTCACTTTTTTCTTTTTCTTTCGAATAAGATAAGTGAGGCCAACCTCAGAAATTTATCTATTCGAAGGAGAATAAATGACATTTAGTAAAAAGAAAACTTTTCTTAAGAGAACGACAGTGGGAACAGCTTCACTATTGCTAGCAGGTACTTTACTGTTTGGCGGAGGCACTGTTCATGCCAATCAGGGAAACAATGGATCATTGGCGCGTGGAGATGATTATCCCTATTATTATAAAAATGGAAATCAGGAAATTGATAAGTGGCGTCTATACTCTAGACAATGTACATCTTTCGCTGCTTTTCGATTAAGTGGCGTAAATGGATTTGAACTACCTGCTGCTTATGGGCATGCTAAGGAATGGGGTTACCGAGCTCAAAGAGAAGGATATCGTGTGGATCAGAAGCCAGCGATTGGATCTATTGCATGGAGCACAAGGGGATCGTATGGTCACGTAGCTTGGGTTTCTAACGTGATTGGAGACATGGTTGAAATTGAGGAGTACAATTACGATTATACAGAAACGTATCATCGTAGAACAGTAAAAGCAAGTTCTATGACTGGTTTCATTCATTTTAAAGATGTGGGGAATACTAGCGTTGAGAATTATCAATCGACACCAGCTTCTAGTGGGACTCATTACTTTACAGAAAAAGCCGCTATTATGGATCAGCCATCGTTGACATCTACTGTTATCGATTACTATGAGCCTGGAATGAGTGTTCATTATGATCAAACTCTTGAAAAGGATGGGTATAAATGGATTAGCTATATCTCACGAAGTGGGAATAGACGCTATATCCCGTTAACCAAAACTGCAATCTCTAAGAATGGATGGGAAAAACAGGGAACAACTTGGTACTACTATGAAAATGGGAAAGTGGCTCTTGGTTGGAAACAGATAAACGGAAATTGGTACTATTTCCAGACAAATGGGTCAATGAGAACAGGTTGGCTAAAAGACGGTTCCAAGTGGTATTACTTAAAATCGTCTGGAGAAATGCAGACAGGCTGGTTAATGGATAATGGGACGTGGTACTATCTTGAAAGTTCAGGAGCCATGAAGGCTAGTCAGTGGTTCCAGGTTTCAGTGAAATACTACTATGTGAATGCATCGGGAGCCTTAGCAGTCAATACGACTATCGATGGTTTCCAAGTCGACAGCAACGGAGCACGAGTAGAATAATCATCCCAATAAGCGTTCCCTGATAATCTAACTCTTAGCAATGGTATTTTTCCCTGCTTTCCTTTATAATGGGTGTATGGACAAGAAAAAATTATTATTGATTGACGGTTCTTCAGTTGCATTTCGGGCATTTTTTGCACTTTATCAGCAACTGGATCGTTTTAAAAATGCCAATGGACTCCATACTAATGCAATTTATGGATTTCAATTGATGTTAAGCCATTTGTTGGAGCGGATAGAGCCAAGTCATATTTTGGTTGCTTTTGATGCAGGGAAGACAACTTTCCGTACAGAAATGTATGCGGACTACAAGGGGGGACGTGCTAAGACTCCAGATGAGTTTCGTGAGCAATTTCCCTTCATTCGTGAGTTGCTGGACCATCTAGGCATTCGTCACTATGAATTGGCTCAGTATGAAGCAGATGACATTATCGGGACATTGGATAAGCTGGCAGAACAGGCTGGTTTTGATATTACGATTGTTAGTGGAGACAAAGACTTAATCCAGTTGACAGATAAGCATACGGTTGTTGAGATTTCTAAAAAAGGTGTAGCTGAGTTTGAGGCTTTTACTCCAGAATACCTCATGGAAAAGATGGGAATCACACCGGCTCAGTTTATTGATCTTAAGGCCCTTATGGGGGATAAGTCTGATAATATCCCTGGCGTGACCAAGATTGGTGAAAAGACTGGGATTAAACTCTTGTTAGAACACGGATCGCTTGAAGGCATTTATGAAAATATCGATAGTATGAAGGCTTCCAAGATGAAGGAAAATCTTGTCAATGACAAGGAACAGGCCTTCCTGTCTAAAACACTAGCTACCATCGACACGAAAGCGCCAATCGAGATAGGTCTAGATGATTTGGTCTATAATGGACCAAATGTGGAAAACCTTGGAAAATTCTACGATGAGATGGGTTTCAAACAGCTCAAACAAGCTCTAAATATTTCGTCAACGGATGCGTCAGAGAGCTTGAATTTCACTATTGTTGACCAAGTCAGTCAAGACATGCTGAGTGCCGACTCTATCTTCCACTTTGAACTTTTTGGTGAAAATTACCATACAGATGATTTGGTTGGTTTTGCTTGGTCATGTGGGGATAAACTTTACGCTACAGACAAACTTGAGCTCTTGCAGGAGCCGATTCTCAAGGATTTTCTAGAAAAAACACCTCTGAAAGTGTATGACTTTAAGAAAGCTAAAGTTCTCTTAAATCGCTTGGGCTTGAACCTGCAGGCTCCTGCTTTTGACAGTCGCTTGGCCAAATACCTTCTCTCTACTGTAGAGAATAATGAAATTTCAACCATTGCTAGTCTCTACGGTCAAACATACTTGGTCGATGATGAGACTTTCTACGGTAAGGGTGTCAAGAAGGCAATTCCTGAACGTGAGAAATTCTTGGAGCATTTGGCTCGTAAGCTTGCTGTTTTAGTTGAAACTGAGCCTGTTTTACTTGAAAAATTAAGTGAAAACGGACAATTAGACCTTCTCTATGAGATGGAGCAGCCTCTGGCTTTTGTTCTTGCTAAAATGGAAATCGCTGGGATTAAAGTTAAAAAAGAGACCCTACTTGAAATGCAGGCTGGAAATGAGCTTGTCATTGAAAAGCTAACTCAAGAGATTTATGAATTGGCTGGTGAGGAGTTTAACATCAACTCGCCTAAACAACTTGGCGAATTACTTTTTGAAAAACTAGGTCTCCCTCTCGAATACACCAAGAAAACCAAGACCGGTTACTCAACAGCAGTGGATGTGTTAGAGCGCCTAGCTCCTATTGCCCCAATTGTTAAGAAAATCCTCGATTACCGTCAGATTGCTAAGATTCAATCGACTTATGTGATTGGTTTGCAGGATTGGATTTTAGCGGATGGCAAGATTCACACGCGCTATGTGCAGGATTTGACTCAGACAGGGCGCCTGTCTAGTGTGGATCCAAACTTGCAAAATATTCCTGTTCGCTTGGAACAAGGTCGCCTCATTCGTAAGGCTTTCGTGCCAGAGTGGGAGGAAAGTGTCCTTCTCAGCTCTGACTATTCACAGATTGAGTTGCGAGTTTTGGCGCATATCTCTAAAGATGAACACTTGATCAAAGCCTTCCAAGAAGGAGCGGATATCCATACCTCGACAGCCATGCGGGTCTTTGGAATTGAACGTCCTGAGGATGTGACTCCGAATGATCGGCGCAATGCCAAGGCTGTAAACTTCGGAGTGGTTTACGGAATTTCAGACTTTGGTTTATCCAATAATCTAGGCATCAGCCGTAAAGAGGCTAAAGCCTACATCGATACCTACTTTGAACGCTTCCCAGGTATTAAAAACTACATGGATGAAGTGGTACGTGAAGCGCGTGATAAGGGTTATGTAGAGACTCTCTTCAAACGTCGTCGTGAGTTGCCAGATATCAATTCGCGTAACTTTAACATTCGTGGTTTTGCAGAGCGTACAGCTATCAACTCCCCTATTCAAGGATCGGCTGCAGATATTCTCAAAATCGCTATGATACAACTGGATAAAGCATTGGTAGAGGGTGGTTATCAGACTAAGATGCTGTTACAAGTACACGATGAAATTGTTCTCGAAGTGCCTAAGTCAGAATTAGCGGCTATCAAAAAACTGGTCAAACAAACCATGGAAGAAGCCATTCAACTCAGTGTGCCACTGATTGCTGATGAGAATGAAGGTGTGACTTGGTACGAAGCTAAATAGAAAATAGACTATTAGACAAAAAGAAATCCCCTTTGAATAATATTGTTCAAGGGGATTTTTCTATTAGGGAAAGACAAAAGTGAAACTATCTAGCTAACAGGTAGAAACTAAAGGCCGAAATTGTAAAAGTGTTATTCACAACCTGTGTATAACTAGCTAATAAAAAAATGAAACTCTAGTAATAGCTTTTTTTGAAGGGCGCAATAAATTTAAGAACTACATGAGAGAAATAAGCTCGTATAAATCTTGATAAAACAAAGGATCTTGCTTTTTTTCTATTTTAAATTATAGAGAGTCATAATGGAAAGACTATCTGAATAAGTTTGAGAATCATTTTCAAAAAATTGAAAGTTATTCACAATTTGTGGAAAACTTTGATAAGATTTTATAAGACAGTTACTAAAGGTTCCTTCTCCACCCGTTCATTAGCTAAATTTAGAAATGTTACCTGAAAGTTAAAATAATGTGTAAATATATGGTGAAAATTTACAAATATGTTCTTTTTTGCTAGAATGAGGTAAAGAAAGGGGATTATTATGAGTAATATTGATGAACACTCTACTAATGAAGAATTGGTAGAAAAAGAGGAGTTGCAGTCTCCGGAAGTAACAGAAGAGACCGTAAAGGAAGAAGTGCAACCGTCAGAAACACCAGAACCTTCTGTTGAGAAAGAAGAAGCACCATCTTCTGCTGAAGCCTCTAAGCCTGTAGCAGAGGAATCAGCAAAAGAGACAGTGACCGCACCTACAGTTACTAAAGGTTTTGATGTAAATGAACTTGTGGAAAAAGCAAAAGATTTGTTCCAGAAGAAAAAAATTGCTGTTATCGGCGCTCTCGCAGCAGTAGCTGTTCTTATCGTTGCACTTGTTGGATTTAAGATATATAATTCTCAACCTAAGAGTCTGTTAAATGTTGTTCAGGTACAGTTTTCAGGCTATGAGGAATCTGGAACATTGACCTATAATAGTGAGGATGTTGCAGCTAAGCTTCAAGAAATAGCTTATAAGAAAGCCGGCTTTAGCTCCAAACAAGCAGAAGGGTTGGCACAGAAAGATCCTGTTACTTTTTCAGAAGTTACTAGAGATCCAAAATTAGCTACTAAATATAGCAAGGCAGACGCTTTGATTAGAAGCGTTCAATATAGTTTTGATAAAACAAGTGGCTTAAAAAATGGAGACGAGGTTACTTTTAGTGTCGTTACCACTTCTAAGAGTGCACCAGTTAAGGCTGAAAAGAAAACCTTTAAAGTTGAAAATCTTAAAGAATATGAAAAAGTTTCAGCTGCTGATTTGTTGACTGAAACACCTGTAACATTCGCTGGACTTAACGGTTATGGTACAGTTTCAATTGCTAAGAATTCTAAGAACGAAACATACTTTGAGTTTGAAAATGGTGAACGTCCAAAAAATTTGAAAAATGGTGACAAAGTCACTTTGAAAGTGAATGAAGCTTATATCAATTCTTTGAAATCAGCTGGTAAAATGGTAGATTCTAAGACTGTAGAAGTGACAGTTGAAGGTCTAAAAGACTTGAAAGATGTGAAGAATTTTGCTGATTTGTTGAAGAAGAATGAAGACTTCAGTAAGTCAGAACACAAAAATGATTCATATAACACTTATACTCTGGAACCACAAGGAAGCTACTTGAAAGTTATCCCTGGGGAAGATAAAAAATCAAGTGCGAAAATTTCATTAATCACTGTCTATAAAGTAACAAAGGCAAGCTCTGGATTTTCAAATTCAACAACAGTTCGTTACAAATATTTTGGATATGACGCATTTCTGTTGAAGGATGGGAACTTGGATTTGAATACTGCTTCGAAAGTATCTGACAGTTGGGGAACCCAAGACTACGAAGGCTTGAAATCAGAATTGTTGACGAAGGGATATAAAGAATTCGATAACAAAAAAGACGATAAGAAAAGTGAATAAAAAGTTGGGCTTACCCAACTTTTTTCCTTTAACAATATCGTAGCAACCTTGCCGTTTATGACAACTTTTCTTCATCGAATATTTATCTGAAACAAGATCTGAAAATGGGTCTTGTTTTTTATTTTTCGGTCAAATAAATTGCATTCGCTTTCTTGGGGGAGTATACTGGTATAGTTGAATGAAAAATTCTGATAATTTAATCTTAGAAAAGAGAAGCAAATGTCAAAAGATATTCGAGTTTTACTTTACTATAAATATGTCCCAATTGAGAACGCGGAACAATTTGCTGCAGACCACTTGGCTTTCTGTAAGTCTATTGGCCTCAAGGGCCGTATCCTAGTCGCAGACGAAGGAATCAACGGAACTGTTTCTGGTGACTACGAAACAACGCAAAAATACATGGACTACGTCCACAGCCTTCCAGGTATGGAAGACCTCTGGTTCAAGATTGACGAAGAAAGTGAGCAAGCCTTCAAGAAGATGTTTGTTCGCTACAAAAAGGAAATCGTTCACCTTGGTTTAGAGGATGATAACTTTGACAACGACATCAATCCTCTTGAAACAACAGGTGCTTACTTGTCACCAAAAGAATTTAAAGAAGCCCTCCTAGATGAAGATACAGTGGTCCTTGATACTCGTAATGACTATGAGTACGACCTTGGACACTTCCGTGGGGCTATCCGTCCTGACATCCGCAATTTCCGTGAATTACCACAATGGGTTCGTGATAACAAGGAAAAATTCATGGATAAACGTGTTGTAGTTTACTGTACAGGTGGAGTCCGTTGTGAGAAGTTCTCTGGCTGGATGGTTCGTGAAGGCTACAAAGATGTCGGTCAATTGCATGGAGGAATTGCGACTTACGGGAAAGATCCAGAAGTTCAAGGTGAACTTTGGGATGGAAAAATGTACGTCTTTGACGAACGTATTGCAGTCGATGTCAACCATGTCAATCCAACCATTGTAGGGAAAGATTGGTTTGATGGGACACCATGTGAACGTTATGTCAACTGTGGCAATCCTTTCTGTAACCGCCGTATCTTGACGTCAGAAGAGAATGAAGACAAGTACCTCCGTGGTTGCTCGCACGAGTGCCGTGTTCATCCACGCAATCGTTACGTTTTAGAGCATGAATTGACGCAGGATCAAGTCATCGAGCGTCTAGCAGCGATTGGTGAGAACCTAGATCATTCTGAAGTTGTATAAAAGTAACAACAGTCCTTATGGACTGTTTTTTCTTAGTCAAAGTGTATTAGAGCTTGAAAAAATAAGAAAATAATTGAAAAAATGTGGAAAATACAGAGAAAGTTTGACAAGAAGAGAAAAAATGTCTAAAATATAAGAAAACATAAAGAGGAGATTATTATGTCAAACTTTACAGACTCATTCTTGTCAGCAAACACTGCAAACTTCCCATCAGAACAACTTCCATCACTCCGTGAGCGCTTGGCGCAACTAGACGATTCACAAGCCAACCAAGTTATTGCAGCTGCAGACGTTAAAAACCCTACAACAGCTTTGATCCTTTCTATCTTCTTAGGTGGATTTGGAGTTGACCGTTTTTACATCGGTCATACTGGTCTAGGAATTGGGAAGTTATTGGTTACTTTGCTTTTACCTATCGTTACATTGGGAATTTCGCTTTTCTTTAGTTGGATTTGGATTGTTGTTGACTGGTTCCTTATCATGAACGCTACAAAAGCGGCAAACCTTGAGGCTATCAACACTGCTCTTGCTACAATGACAGCTGCTCCAGCGACTGCAAAAGTTGTTGAAGAAAAAGTAGAAGTTTCTGAAGAACCAACAGAAACTACGGAAGATTAAGTATATTTATCTTTTGCATATGAAAGAATCCTGTCAAGAATTGACAGGATTTTTTTAGAGAAGACTGCTAACAAAAGAGATGTAAGTGAAAGGAAGTATGACAGAGGAAGTGAAATCTAGTCATAGTTGGCGGTGACCATAGAGAAGGCTTGACAAAGATGTGAAAAATCTCTAAAATATAAGAAAACATGAAGAGGAGATTATGATGTCAAACTTTACAGATTCGTTCTTGTCAGCAAATACTGGGAGCTTTCCATCTGAGCAACTTCCTTCACTTCGTCAGCGTTTAAGTCAACTAGATGAGTCACAAGCAAATCAAGTTATCGCTACTGCAAACATCAAAAACCCTACAACAGCTTTGATTCTTTCAATCTTCTTAGGAACTCTTGGTGTTGATCGTTTTTACATTGGTCACGTTGGATTGGGCGTTGCAAAACTGCTTTTGGCATGGTTGACTTTTGGAATTTGGACCATTATCGATTGGTTCCTAATCATCAATGCCACCAAGAAAGCAAACTTGGCAGCTCTTAATAACGCCCTTGCTACAATGACAGTATCTTCAGCAAACGAAGGATAAGTAGATTAACGTTTAAAGATAAGTAGTGTTATAAAACCCGGGAGAAAAGTCCCGCTCACTACTTATCTTTTTTTGACAATAATAAAGCAAATGATTAACATTGTTAATAATATGACTCGTCTGACATCTGAGCAAAAGAAGATGACTATACAGGTCTTTTTCAAGTTATTTAATGCTCAGTTTGATGTTTTCAAGAGTTATCTTCCAAAGCCCATTCAGAAGGTCGAAGGTAAAGTGGAACATTTTGCCAAAAGTGCATTTTCAAATATTACAGGAGTTTTCAAAAAATCTAAACGGAAAGGCAAATAGTTCTTGTGTGAAATTTCAAGACCGCTCCTATGGCCTTGGCGCAAGATATAAAATCCCAGCTATTTAAGAATAGCTGGGACTTTTTTTATAAGTAGGCAAGGATTCGGAGATAGTCGAAAACAAGAGCCATTTCTGCGAGGAAGAAGAGAAATAGGATACTACCGTTGACTAGGAAAGCTAAGAGAAGGCGATAAAAGGGATCAGTTTGACTATCCTTGCTAGGCCTTGAAATGATGTAGAGATTAGCCAAGAGAGTCAGACCAATGCTAATCAAGCAAAGCAATACTGCAAATCGTAGACCATTAAAAAGAGCGAAGAAGCTAGCAATACCTGTCAAGAGAACTGGGATAGCCAAGAGTCTGCTATGTGTTTGAAAGGCTCTTTCCAATGTCCAATCACTGTCCTGGTCGACAAAACGTTTGACTACAAATCCACCCATGAGGATAGAGAAGAAGAACAAACTTGTTGCTACCAGGATGGAAAAGATGGAAAAGAGATTTAGTGAAGGGAAATGCTGGAGAGCTTTAGAGTCGATGGCTGCCATATGGCCGTAGTAGACTTGCTTGGCGTGATAAACTGTAAAGAGGAAACTCGTGGCAGAAAAGATAGTTAGGAGCGCAAAGGCAGTATAACTATGTTTTTTATCTGTATCAAATCTTGCTGTCGGTTCTTTAAGAGCACTTTGTAGCCAAATCCAAAAGTCAGCTAATTCTTCTTTGAAGATTTCAAATGCTGCTTTTGTAGGTACAGAGTCTGGTAAAAACGGACTTTCTAAAGACTTGCTGGTATGAGGAGCTTCTTTAACAGGAACTTCTGACTGGTCTGTCTTTGCCACGAGTTCTTCTTGTTCTTCAGCTTCCACTTTTTCCAGGTTAGTTTCCTGTTCTTCTTGATTGGCTTGAAGATTTTCCTCAACTACTGGAGACTCTTCCTTTGTATCTGGATTTTCTTCAAGAAGAACTGAGTCGGATGGACTATCTTTTTTATCATTGTTGGTTGTTTTTTCGAAATCAGCACTTTCAAACCATTCTTGAGTCATAATGGGACCTCCCTTTTTTGAGTAGTAATTACTAGTTATTTTTATTCAATCTTTCTATAAGAAGGTAAGCAATCTTATTTTGGGAAATAGATACGTTGATTCGCTTTTGCGACGAGGAGATCTTGCGTATCTTTTTTTTCTGTTTTGTATGGGCTAGCTAAAGTTTCACCTTTACTACCTCCCTTAGGGCTGTCATGTCCGTCTCGGTGCCAACGATAGATTTCACCATGTTCAGTAGAAAAATCTACATTGATTCGGTCAAGTTCCTTTTGGGATAACTCGAGCGAGATAGTTGTTTTGGCCTCGAATTCCACCCTACCATGTACTTGGATATCGTCTGCCATGATATGTTCATGCTCTGCTTTGATGCGACTATCTGTTAGATTGGTTTCAAATACATTGACAATTCCAGCTATGGTTAGCTGGCTATTTTTGATGTCGCTATTAGTGATACGTAGAAGATAACCATTTGATTGGATTTTGGCATTGCTAAGTTTCGCATTGTTAATCGAAAGGGCTCCATGTTCGACCTGGGCTGTTAGATTTTTTAACTCTTTTCCTTTGGGGAGCGATAGAACGACTTCGTCATTACGGCTAGATACCCCGCTTGCGATAGATAGGATACCCTGGATACTAGAGCCTACGAAGTGGCGTTTAGATTGCTTAGTGTCTGCTATTTCAAGATTTTTTTCTTTGATAGAATGTTGAAGATTTTCTTTTTCAGAGATGCTTGGATGATACTGGATGTGAATCTTTTCATCGCTAGATTCTGTAATAACTAATGAATGCTCTGTCAGTGAGATGTTTAGGCTTTCAATATCTTGGTCAAAAAAGAGCTCTTCCACTCGATTTTCAAAGACGGGTTTTTGTGACATTGCAAGGAGGTTTCTGACGCCATCGGTTTGGATTCCGATGATCATCATGGAGAAACCAATGATACTGGTAACAACTCCGAAAATAAGAAATCCTTTTGTCCATTTACGCATGTCCTTCACCTCTCTTTCCTCTATTCAGAACCCATTGGATGAGTCGAAGAACCAGTAATCCAAAGAATCTGGTCACGTAAGAAGTCGCTAGTAAGACTAAAGACGAAGCTCCAATTGCTAGTAAACCTCCACCAAAAATCAGCACAAAGGCAGATGTAGACTCGGCGAGAACGTAGAAACTTTCAAATAGGAGAATAGCTCCGAGCACAAGTCCACTGATAGATACAGCAAAGAAGGCTAAAAGTACGCTGACAGCTGCGATAAAAATCCCAATGATAGCCATAATAAGACCAATTGCCACAGGAATCCCAATAGGAGCCACAAGAAGTGCAAGGATTGCGATTTGTAAAACTTGACGGTTATTCTTGTTGGGACTCTCTTCATTGATTTTTTTATCAAGTAGTGTAGTCAGGATATCATGGGCAGCTTCTTTAGGACTACCCAGACTAGCCATTAGCTCCTCCTCATTTTCTGGGCCAGCATCATCAAAGAGTTCTTTGAAGTAGTCCATGGCTTCGATGCGATCTGCTTGAGGAAGCTTCATAAGATAGGTTTCAAGCTGATTTAAATATTCAGTTCTTGTCATGACGAATGCTCCCTTCTATGATGCCGTTGATAGTGTCAGTGTAGAGTGTCCATTCCTCTCGAAGGACAAACAGTTGTTCCTCTCCAATTTCTGTCAAGGAGTAGTACTTCCGCATCCGACCTTGATATTCGCGAGAGTATGTAGTCAGATAGCGGTTGATTTCTAGTTTTTTCAGGATGGGGTAGAGGGTAGATTCCTTGATTTTGGCAATGAGTTTAATGGTTTGACTAATTTCATAACCATAGGAATCCCCTTGCTCTAGGATAGCCAAGATGAGAAATTCAATCAAGGCCGATGATGTTGGGAAATACATGGGGCACCTCCTTTTGATATATAAAAATTATATATATAATTATTCTACACATATATCATACAACTAAATGAGAGCGCTGTCAAGATATATGTATAAAAATTTTACATATAAAAAATCTCCTAGTAAAAACTAGAAGATTAGAGGATTTTATCCGCTCGATCAACCATAAAGAGGGCGATTGTCATGATGATATCAATTACTAGAAGAATCAGTACAGCTGGGATCCAAGAATGGAAAAAGTCAAAACTGTAACCAAAGAGAGTTGGTCCAAAGGCTGCTAGAATGTAGCCACCAGTCTGGGCAAGGCCAGATAATTGGGCCGTCTTTTCAGGAGAACTAGTTTTGATGGAGAAGCAAACCATGAGATAAGGGAAAAGTGCGCTACAGGCAGTACCAATCAAGAGCTGCGCTACTAACCAGTACAAGAAACTGTTGCTTGAGTATAGAAGCATAGCGATTCCAAGCATACCAGCAAGGGAGATGACTGTTAACATGATTTGACGGTGATGATTAGACAAACGAGTCGTTAAACTTGGAATAGTCATGGAGAAGGGGATACTAATCAATGAAAAGATAGAAGCCAGAAGGCCAGCGTCCGTATGAGATAGGCCCGCACTGATGGCCATTGTTGGTAACCAGGTCATGCTGGTATAAAAGAGTAAGGATTGAAGCCCACCGAAAATAATGATTGCCCAAACTTGCTTGCTTTTTAGGATATTCTCTTTCTTTTGCTTTTTCTTTTGCCCTTCTAGAAAATGATTGTGGCTCTGGTTAGGGAGCCAGACAAATAAAGTTAGTAGGCAGACAAAGGATAAGCAGAGAATCAAGCCTTTCCAAGATGTTGCCTGAGTAATGGGTACAGAGAGGTAGGAAGCTAGTGCAGTCGCAATTCCCATGGTTGTCACATAAACCGTTGTCAGGAAGCTAATTTTTTGCGGGTAGTTAGCCTGAATCATGCTAGGAAGAAGTACGTTAAAAATAGCAACACTTGCTCCGATGAGTAAGGTTCCTAGATAAAGTAATGGAAGATTAAAGATACGGATTACTGAACCTACAGTCAAGACGAGAAGACTATAGGTGAAAAGGTGTTCGAGCCCAATCTTTTGAGCAAAACGAGTTGCAACAGAGGAGAAAAGGGCGAACATCAATAGAGGAAGGCTGGTCAAGACTCCAAGCGAGCTGACCTCAACTCCTAAACCTTGAGCAATATCTCCCAAAACAGTTGGTAAAGCTGTAAAAGGAGCTCTTAAGACCGCTCCAATTAAGACAATTCCTAAAACAAAAAAGAGAGAACGTTTTTTCATGTGAACCTTTCCAAGCTAACTTTGATAATAGCTTATTTTAAGTTTTTTTCCTATAGATGTCAAGATGACGTGACAAGATTCGCTTCTTAGTTGGAAAATCATTGAAAAAAGTTTGCGAGATTTACTAGTTTTTTTTCTGGTATTCAAATAAAAATAGGAAAGTCAGGAAATTTGTGATAAAATAGTGACAGAAAATCTATATATTGGAGAAAAACTGTGTCTGAAAATCGGAAATTTAGTGTCTTGATGTCAGTCTACACCAAAGAGAATCCAGCCTTTTTGAAGGAGGCAGTGGAGAGTATCTTACATCAAACACTCCAACCAAGCGAAGTGGTTATCGTTGAAGACGGTCCGCTGACACCTGAACTATATCAAGTTTTGGAGAAATTGGAAGCACAGTCAAGCATTCCAATCAAACGCTGCCCGCTTGAGCAAAATCGTGGTCTTGGTTTGGCACTTAAGTATGGCGTCACACAGTGTCAGTATGATGTTATTGCCCGTATGGATACGGATGATATCGCTGTTGAAGATCGTTTCGAGCAACAGTTTGAATTGATGGAAACAGAAAATTTGGACCTGCTAGGTGGTCATATCGCTGAATTTATCGACCAGCCTGATGAGATTGTATCTTACCGTCGTGTACCGACTAAGCATGAGGATATCATTGTTTACCAACGTATGAGAAGTGCTTTTAATCACATGACTGTTATGTTCAAAAAAGAGATGGTTCTCAGGGCGGGTAACTACGAAGATGGACTTTATATGGAGGACGATCTTCTCTGGCTCAATATGATTAGCGTCGGAGCTCGAACTGGAAATGTGGATCAAATTCTATGTAAGGTGCGCGTGGGAGCGGGGATGTTTGAACGCCGTGGAGGTCTTCGCTATCTCAAACTCTATCGCCAAGCACGAAAGAGAATGCACGCTCGTGGACAGATTTCTTATGGTGAATACTTGAGGAGTGTCTTAATCCAAGTTGTTGTTGCTCTGTGTCCAGGATTTGTAAGACAGTTTATCTTCTTAAAACTCCTAAGAAAAAATAAATAAGAAATAGTTGTAGAATTTTAAAGAAAGATTTTATAATTTCTAGAAAATGTGATTTTGTGTAGGAGGATACCATTCACATGAATAAAAAAATGACAGATTATGTAATTGATCTGGTTGAAGTATTAAATAAACAACAAAAACAAATTTTTTGGGGATTTTTTGATATAGCCAGTATGGTTTCCTCAATTATTGTTTCCTATATTCTATTTTATGGGTTGATTAATCCAACCCCAGCAGATTATGTTATTTACACAGGTCTGACATTTCTTTTCTACCAGATTATGATTGGCTTCTGGGGACTTAATGCTAGTATTAGTCGATACAGCAAGATTACAGATTTCATGAAGATTTTCTTCGGAGTGACCATCAGTAGTATTTTATCTTATATTATTTGCTATGCTTTCTTACCACTCTTTTCTGTTCGCTTTATCGTACTCTTTATCCTATTAACAACCTTCTTGATTCTATTTCCTCGTATCACTTGGCAGTTGATTTACTCAAGACGTAAAAAGGGAAATGGAGAAGGAGAACACCGACGTACCTTCTTGATTGGTGCTGGTGATGGTGGTGCGCTCTTCATGAACAGCTACCAACATCCTACTAGTGACCTTGAATTGGTTGGGATTCTAGATAATGATGAAAAGAAAAAGGGACAAAAACTTGGGAAAATCCCAGTTTTAGGTTCTTATAATGATCTACCAGAATTGGCCAAGCGTTATAGAGTTGAAAAAGTTGTCGTTGCGATTCCATCTTTAGATCCATCTGAGTATGAACGAATCCTACAAATGTGTAATCATACCGGCTTGAAATGCTATAAGATGCCGATGATTGAGTCAGTTGTGCAAGGCATCCAGCCTCAAGCAGGTGGTTTCCAGAAAATTGATATTACGGACCTTTTAGGACGTAAAGAGATTCGACTGGATGAATCGCATCTGGGTTCTGAAATCACTGGTAAGACAATCCTCGTGACTGGTGCTGGAGGTTCAATTGGATCTGAAATTTGTCGCCAAGTCAGCCGTTTTAATCCTGAACGTGTCATTTTGTTAGGACATGGGGAAAATTCTATTTACCTGATTTACCATGAATTGATTCGTAAATTCCAGGAAATTGATTTTGTGCCTGTCATCGCCGATATTCAAGATTACGAGCGTTTGCTTCAAGTTTTCGAACAATACGAACCAGCTATTGTGTATCATGCTGCAGCCCATAAACATGTTCCAATGATGGAACGCAATCCCAAAGAAGCCTTTAAGAATAATATCCTTGGAACTTATAATGTCGCTAGAGCGGTTGATGCTGCAAGAGTACCAAAAATGGTCATGATTTCGACAGATAAGGCCGTTAATCCACCAAATGTGATGGGAGCAACTAAACGTGTGGCTGAGTTGATTGTTACAGGCTTTAACCAACGTAGCCAATCAACCTACTGTGCGGTGCGTTTTGGTAATGTTCTCGGTAGTCGAGGTAGTGTGATTCCTGTCTTTGAACGTCAGATTGCTGAAGGTGGTCCTGTAACGGTAACAGATTTCCGAATGACTCGTTACTTTATGACCATTCCAGAAGCTAGTCGTTTGGTGATTCATGCGGGAGCTTATGCCAAGGATGGTGAAGTCTTTATCCTTGATATGGGTAAACCTGTACGCATTTACGATTTGGCTAAGAAAATGGTTCTACTCAGTGGTCATACTGAAAATGAAATTCCAATCGTAGAAGTAGGTATTCGCCCAGGTGAAAAACTATACGAAGAGTTGCTTGTATCAACTGAATTAGTTGATAATCAAGTAATGGACAAAATCTTTGTTGGTAAAGTAAATGTGATGCCTCTAGAGATGATCAGCCAGAAAATTGAAGAGTTTCGTACCTTGCAGGGTTCTGAATTGAAGAGAGCAATCATAGCTTTTGCTAATGAAACAACACATGTTGACTAAAATAGATAAGATATTATCCGCGACTTCTTTTAGGGAAGGAGCAGATAGTATCTTTTTTTAAAACTTAGAGTGATCTTCCGTGAATCAGGCGCTTCCTTGTCAGGTATCGATACTTATGATAAAATATAACAATAAAAGAAAATAGGAGTATTTTATGATTAACGCAATTAAAAATTTCTTTAAAGGTTATGTAGATTTCTCTGGACGTTCAACACGCCCAGATTACTGGTGGATTTGGTTGGCAAACATCATTCTTTCTATTCCTTTCTACATGGCATACGCTAGTGTAATAGCAAATCCACATAGCGAAGCTGCTATTATGACTTTTGGCTTAACCGGATTTGTTTATCTCATTTTTGGTTTGGCACTTTTCTTGCCTGGACTTGCATTGACAGTTCGTCGCCTGCGTGACGCTGGTTTCCATTGGGCACTCATTTTCGTTGCCTTTATTCCATTTGTTGGAGGTATCGCCCTTATGGTGCTACTAGCTATGCCATCAAAGGACTAACGATAAGTTCAACTGTCTGAAGAAAGATACAAGAACCAAGAAGTTTCAATCTTGAATCGAACTTCTTGAGTATTGATGAACCATTTACTAACACTCCCAAGTCTCTTACTAGATTTGGGAGTGTTCTATAACTGAATAGTTAGTTATATTGGTGAAAATAAAAATTGGGAGAATCTCATGATTAACGCGTATAAGAATTTTTTTAAGAATTATGCAGAGTTCACAGGACGTTCAACGCGGCCAGATTACTGGTGGGTTTGGCTAGGAAACTTCGTAATTTCTATTCCTTTATTGATAATATTATATCTTAGTGCCGTGCTGTATTCAGCGAGCCATTCAGCAAGCGAAGCTACTTTCATGTTTACCATTATTTATGCAGTTTTCTACCTACCAATTTTAGTGCCAACTCTAGCTTTGTCAGTTCGTCGTTTGCGTGATGCTGGATTCCACTGGGCCTTTATCTTCCTTCGCTTCGCCCCAATGGGAAGGATTGTCCTTTTGATTTTACATGCTATGCCGACAAAAGAAACTGAAGTGGTAAACTATAGTGAACCTCAAGCAGTCAATGTTGAAGAAGTCATCGAGGTGACACCGTTCGAAGAATCAGATAAGGACTAAGGGATTCTAATTTTACACGTGAATCTGGTTTGGACTTCTTGTATTTTATGATCAACAAGCTAAAAAAGCACTCCAATTTAATTGGAGTGCTTTTGTTTAAGTCTTTTATTGTAGTTGACGTAAAATGTCTGTTGGCTGATGAGCAACCCAGTCAGGTTGATAGGTCATGAGATCTTCCACATCACCGAATCCCCAAGTAACCGCTAGTTTTTTAATACCAGTTTCTTGGGCGCCAATCATATCATATTTTGTATCTCCGACGATAACCACATTTTCTGGGGCTAGATTATGAGCTGTCAAAGCTTGACGGATAACATCTGCCTTGTGCAGGGCTTGAGGACTTGAACCATGGATTCCATCAAAGAAGTGGTCAATTCCAAAATTGCTAGTCATATGGACTGCGGTTGGTGTGTTTTTAGTTGTCGTGATATAGACTGGATATTGTTGAGCTAGTTCAGTGAGCAGATCTTTGATTTGTGGAAAGAGCTGGGCTTCGTACATACCCTTTTCCTTATAGTAGGAGCGATAAAGCTGTATAGCCAGTTCGATTTGATTCGCTGGGAGACAACTAGAAAAACTGGTTTCCAAGGGAGGTCCCATAAAACTACGAATGGTTTTTGCATCGGGGCTAGGGACTCCAAGTTGTTCAAAAGTATAGGTGAAACCATTGTGAATACCGATTGAGCTATCCACAAGAGTCCCATCTAAATCAAAAAAGATAGCTGATAGAGATGACATTGGTTCTCCTGATAATGATGAAATTATTCGCCAAAGATTTCTCTTTGAAGGCGACGACCTGTTGGTGTAGCAGCGAGACCCCCCTCGGCAGTTTCACGAAAGGCAGTTGGAAGGCTAGATCCTACTTGGTACATGGCATCAATGACTTCATCAACCGGGATTTTTGATTCGATACCAGCTAAGGCCATATCAGCTGCGATGAAAGCGAAACTTGCCCCCATGGCATTACGTTTAACACAAGGAACTTCAACCAAACCTGCAACGGGGTCACAGATAAGACCGAGCATATTTTTGATAACGAAGGCGATGGCCTGGCTCGCTTGGTAGGGAGTTCCACCTGCAGCTAAAGTTAGGGCAGCAGCGCTCATGGCAGAGGCAGATCCAACTTCGGCTTGGCAGCCTCCTTCAGCTCCAGAGATAGAAGCGTTATTAGCAATGACGAGACCAAAAGCCCCAGCAGCAAAGAGAAAATCTAGTTGTTGTTCATGAGTTAGATTGAGCTTTTGGATAGCTGCTGTGAGAACCGCAGGGAGGCAACCGGCACTACCTGCAGTAGGTGTTGCACAGACCAGTCCCATCTTGGCATTGTGCTCGTTAACGGCGATGGCGTTACGGGCTGCAGACAAGACAGTGAAGTCTGATAGCGTCTTTCCCTTTTTGATGTAGTGGTCGAGCTTGGCTGCGTCACCACCTGTCAAACCGCTACGAGATTTCTTTTCACTAAGCCCGAGCTTAACAGAGGATTTCATGACTTCAAGATTGCGCTCCATGAGGAGGAGAACTTCTTCACGTTCACGACCAGTTAGCTCAAACTCAGTCCTAATCATGAGCTCAGCCACATTTCCTTGAAAGTCTAGATCGGCTTGTTGGACTAATTCTTTGATAGAGTAAAACATATTTTCTCCTATTTAAAGAAATTGACATTGTGTAGATGAGGAATTTTACGAATTTCTTCGATAGATTCTTCACAGTTACGACTATCAACTTCGATAATCATGATGGCTTTCTCACCAGCTTTTTCACGAGTTACATTCATTTGGGCGATGTTAATGTCAAAGCGAGATAAGGCCTCTGTCACATGAGCAATCATACCAGGTACATCCTGATGAACGATGATAATGGTAGGAGTATTCATGTTGAGAGATACGGCAAAGCCATTTAATTCTGTCACTTGAATATTACCACCGCCGATTGAAATTCCAGTAACACTGATAGTCTTTTTCTCATTCTTCATAGTTATTTTAGTGGTGTTTGGATGGGGAGCATTACTGTCCTTTTGGATAGTCCAAACGATTTTAATACCACGTTTGTGGGCGATTTCTAAACTATTTGGAATTTCAGGATCATCAGTATCCATTCCTAAAATACCAGCTACGAGAGCAAGGTCGGTTCCGTGCCCTCGATAGGTTTTTGCAAAAGAATTAAAAAGCTGAAATTCAACTTCGGTTGGAGTGTCATCAAAAATGGAAGAGACGATTTTACCGATACGAACAGCTCCTGCCGTGTGACTACTAGATGGCCCAATCATTACAGGGCCAATGATATCAAAGACAGATTGAAAACGAAGTGATTGCATCTGTTTCCCCTTAAAAAGATTCTTACTTCTATTATAGCAAAGATTACTTTCCTTGGCTTGAATCTGTCATAAAATATCTTTTTCCTACTTTAAATAGTGTAAATCAGGGGCTTTTGTGACAAAAAATGGCTTTTAAGGGCAAATAAAACACAGTTCTGTAACATTTCTACATAAATTCGTTAACAAATAGTAACATTAGAAAGGTATCATGGTAATATAAGAGAAAAGGAGAACTTTTTTAAATGAAATTAAACATTAAAACTAAATTTGCAGGATTTGCAGTAGTACTTGCTTTCCTTGCACCATCATTAGCTTTTGCACAAGAAACAAAAACTTACACAGTTAAAGCTGGGGATACTCTTTCAGAGATTGCTGAAACTCACAATACAACAGTTGAAAAATTGGCTAAATTAAACAATATTAAAAATGTTCACCTCATCTATGTTGACCAAGTATTGGTTATCGATGGTGAAGCACCTGCTACAACTGAAGCTTCAACTTCAGTAACTCCAGCTCCAGCTGAGACAGCGGCAACAACTGAAACTGCAGTTGCAGCACCAGCAGTCGCAGCACCAGCAGTTGTAGAAGAGACTTCTGCACCAGTAGTAGAGGAGAGCGCCCCAGCACCTGCTGCAACAGTAAGTGGATCTGAAGCAGAAGCTAAAGAATGGATTGCTCAAAAAGAATCAGGCGGTAGCTATACAGCAACAAACGGACAATACATTGGACGTTACCAATTAACAGATTCATACTTGAACGGTGATTATTCAGCTGCAAACCAAGAGCGTGTCGCAGACGCTTACGTTGCAGGACGTTATGGATCATGGTCTGCAGCCAAGGATTTCTGGCTTGCAAATGGTTGGTACTAAGAACTAACGAATAAAATAAGATGCAAAAGTCGAGGAATTTCCTCGACTTTTTTTGCGCCATCTAAAAGAAGTCTTCTACTTTCTTGTCTTCTCCCACCAAGCATGTTATAATGAATACTGCTCAAGCGACCTTCAATCGTGAAGCACACACGACCTTCAATCGTGAACTAGTCATTTCGTTTATCTTTTATTACTTTGTTAACTCGTCTTACCTAACTCGAGTTATGCCTGCGACTCGTTGCCTAGTCCTAAAAGCAAACGAAAAGACTATACTCAAAGAAATTCTATTGAAAGTCATAATAAATAGAATTTTGAAGGGTATGAATAAACGAATAGATGGGAGACTTACCATGAGTGATAACTCTAAAACACGTGTTGTCGTGGGGATGAGTGGTGGTGTCGATTCGTCAGTGACAGCTCTCTTACTTAAGGAGCAGGGCTATGATGTGATTGGAATCTTCATGAAAAACTGGGATGACACAGATGAAAACGGCGTCTGTACGGCGACCGAAGATTACAAGGATGTGGCTGCAGTGGCAGATCAGATTGGTATTCCTTACTACTCTGTCAATTTTGAAAAAGAGTACTGGGACCGCGTTTTTGAGTATTTCCTAGCGGAATACCGTGCAGGACGCACGCCAAATCCAGATGTTATGTGTAATAAGGAAATCAAGTTCAAGGCCTTTTTGGACTATGCTATGACCTTGGGAGCCGATTATGTAGCGACTGGGCACTATGCTAGAGTGGCGCGTGATGAGGATGGCATCGTTCACATGCTTCGTGGTGTGGACAATGGCAAGGACCAGACCTATTTCCTCAGCCAACTTTCACAAGAACAACTCCAAAAAACCATGTTCCCTTTGGGACATTTGGAAAAACCTGAAGTACGTAAAATAGCTGAAGAAGCAGGACTTGCGACTGCTAAGAAGAAAGATTCGACAGGAATTTGTTTTATCGGAGAAAAGAACTTTAAAGAATTTCTCGGTAACTACCTACCAGCCCAACCTGGTCGCATGATGACTGTGGATGGTCGCGATATGGGCGAACATGCAGGTCTTATGTATTATACAATTGGTCAGCGTGGAGGACTTGGTATTGGGGGTCAACACGGTGGTGACAATGCCCCTTGGTTCGTTGTTGGGAAAGACCTGAGCAAAAATATCCTGTATGTAGGTCAAGGTTTCTACCATGAAGCGCTCATGTCAACTAGCTTAGAAGCCAGTCAGGTTCACTTTACTCGTGACATGCCAGAGGAATTTACTTTAGAATGCATAGCTAAATTTCGCTACCGCCAGCCTGACTCCAAGGTGACTGTTCATGTCAAAGGAGATAAGGCAGAAGTTATTTTTGCGGAACCGCAACGCGCTATCACGCCAGGGCAGGCAGTTGTCTTTTACGATGGTGAAGAGTGTCTCGGTGGTGGTTTGATTGATAATGCCTACCGTGATGGTAAAGTTTGTCAGTACATTTAGATTGACAAATTTTCTCAATCTGCTACAATAATAAAAGCAATAGAAATGATGGTCAAAGCTCATGGATGTTGCAGGCTTTTTTGTCCTGCACTTCTCAGAGTTTTGACTGTTTTTGTGTCGTTTAAAGGAAAGGATAAAAATGATTCAACAAGATTTTCGGACAAAAGTGGGAAATACTGTTTTCGGTGTGAGAGCGACCGCTTTGATTGTAAAAGACAATCGCTTGTTAGTCGTAGAAGATGGGGATGGTTTTTATACAATTGGTGGTGCCATTCAAGTGGATGAAGCTACTGAAGATGCTGTGGCTCGAGAAGTAAAAGAAGAACTTGGTGTCGCATCTAAAGCTGTTCAGTTAGCTTTCATTGTAGAAAATCGCTTTGAACAAGCAGGTGTCCACTATCATAATATTGAGTTTCATTATTTGGTTGATTTGTTAGAAAGAGCTCCATTGACGATGCAGGAAGATGCAAAGCGATTACCTTGCCGTTGGATTGCTTTAGATGATTTGCAGACTGTTGACCTGAAACCAGACTTTTTAAAAACAGCCTTACCAGAATGGGACGGCCAATTACAACACATTCATCTTGAAGAATAGGAGAGAAAAATGGCTTATCATTTTATTGAAGAATACGATATCATTGTCATTGGTGCTGGGCATGCGGGAGTTGAGGCTTCACTTGCTGCTAGTCGTATGGGCTGTAAGGTATTACTTGCGACCATTAATATCGAGATGTTGGCCTTTATGCCTTGTAATCCATCAATTGGTGGTTCTGCAAAGGGGATTGTTGTCCGTGAAGTAGACGCACTTGGTGGCGAAATGGCTAAGAACATAGACAAGACCTATATCCAAATGAAAATGCTCAACACTGGTAAAGGTCCTGCGGTACGTGCCCTTCGTGCGCAAGCTGACAAGGAGCTTTACTCTAAGGAAATGCGCAAAACGGTTGAAAATCAAGAAAATCTCACTCTCCGTCAAACTATGATTGACGAGATTTTGGTAGAAGATGGCAAGGTTTTCGGTGTTCGGACAGCGACTCATCAAGAATACGGTGCAAAGGCCGTTATCGTAACCACGGGGACTGCCCTTCGTGGAGAAATTATCATCGGGGATCTCAAGTATTCGTCAGGTCCGAATCACAGTCTAGCATCTGTTAATTTAGCAGATAATCTCAAAGAGTTAGGCCTAGAAATTGGGCGTTTCAAGACAGGGACACCCCCTCGTGTCAAAGCTTCTTCTATCAACTATGACGAAACAGAGATTCAGCCAGGAGATGAAACACCAAACCACTTCTCCTACACATCACGTGATGAAGACTATCTAAAAGATCAAGTGCCGTGTTGGTTGACCTATACGAATGGTCATAGCCATGAAATTATTCAAAATAATCTTTACCGTGCGCCGATGTTTACAGGGGTTGTAAAGGGAGTAGGTCCTCGCTATTGCCCATCTATTGAAGACAAGATTGTGCGTTTTGCGGACAAAGAACGTCACCAACTCTTCCTTGAGCCTGAAGGCCGAGATACTGAAGAGGTTTACGTGCAAGGCTTGTCAACGAGTCTTCCTGAAGATGTACAACGTGATTTAGTCCATTCTATCAAAGGCTTGGAAAATGCTGAGATGATGCGTACCGGTTATGCAATCGAGTATGATATGGTCTTGCCTCATCAATTGCGAGCGACACTTGAAACCAAGAAAATCTCAGGACTTTTCACAGCTGGTCAGACCAACGGAACGTCTGGTTACGAAGAAGCAGCAGGCCAAGGGATTATCGCTGGAATTAATGCGGCTTTGAAAATCCAAGGGAAACCTGAGTTGATTTTGAAGCGAAGTGATGGTTACATTGGGGTCATGATTGATGACTTGGTAACCAAGGGAACTGTTGAACCTTACCGTCTCTTGACTAGTCGTGCTGAATACCGTCTTATTCTCCGTCATGACAATGCGGACATGCGCTTGACAGAGATGGGACGTGAGATTGGCCTTGTTGACGATGAACGCTGGACGCGCTTTGAAATCAAGAAAAATCAATTTGAAAATGAAATGAAGCGCTTGGAAAGCATTAAGTTAAAACCTGTAAAGGAAACGAATGAGAAAGTTGCTGCAATGGGCTTCAAACCATTGACAGATGCGGTGACTGCCAAGGAGTTTCTTCGTCGTCCAGAAGTTTCTTACCAAGATGTGGTGGCCTTCATCGGACCAGCTGCTGAGGATTTGGATGACAAGATTATCGAATTGATTGAGACAGAAATCAAGTACGAAGGCTATATTTCAAAAGCCATGGATCAAGTTGCCAAGATGAAACGGATGGAAGAAAAACGCATTCCAGCCAACATCGATTGGGATGATATTGACTCGATCGCGACTGAAGCTCGCCAGAAGTTCAAGCTCATCAATCCAGAAACGATTGGTCAAGCCAGTCGAATTTCTGGTGTCAATCCAGCGGACATTTCTATCCTCATGGTGTATCTGGAAGGTAAAAATCGAAGTATTTCTAGGAATCAAGAAAAAAATGCTGACTAATTGCATCTCACTGAATTCTCTTTTGGGGAATTCAGTTTTTTAGATTTTTCCTCTTTTTTTCGAATGAAGAGAAAAGGAGGGATGACGATGTTAACTGTAGAAGAAAAAGCCTTTTTAGACCATTATAAGAAGTCTCCTTATCATCGTTTTTATGAGGTTGAACGTTTTGTTTCTTTGTCTGAAAAATTGCGTAAGCGTTCGCCACAGGCTGACAAGAACTAGACTTTTTGATATACTAGAACAAATTAAACGACAGGAGAGAATGAATGAACGTATATGGCAGATTAGAAGAGGAACCAACTCCATCTTGGACGGGAATTCAGGATGATTTAGTTGGGAGAGAGGAGCGTTTCGAGGATGAACCAAGTTCATTTGCTCCCTTACCATTATTTAAAATCCTAATCTGGAGCACTCTAGTTGTACTTGTATCTGTAGTTCTTCCTTTCTTGCTAGGACTAACTAGCCCAGAGCAGGCACAAGATTTTTATATCGGATGGGCTATGCACCAAGGGGGAGATATCTACACAGACTATTTTGGAACTAGTGGTCTCCTCTATTACTTTTTACAGTATTTAACCAAGGGCAGTATTTTGTTTGCTGTTTTTAATTGGTTGGCCTTAGTAGGTGCTGGATTCTTTCTTTTTCATTCGGCTTACAATCTGACGGAACAAAATCAGCAATCGCAACAAGTGTTGACGGTCTTTTATGTCCTGGCTAGTGTTCTTAGCTTTGGTGGTGGCTATGCAACTATTCTTGCCCTCCCATTCTTGTTCTATGCCCTCAGTTTAGTGACTGCCTATTTGGCAGAACCAGGTCATGATAAAGGTTTCATCCTCATTGGAATTGTCTTGGCTCTAGCATTTTTCTTTGCACCTTTAGTTACAATCTTGTTTGCATTTGTTTTATTTTTTGCTGTAACATCTTTTAATGTTGGCCGTAACAACTTAACTCATGGTCTTTATCAATTCTTTGCAGCGGGCCTTGGTTTTTCAATTTTCTTTTATCCGATTGGTTACTATACGGTTTATAAGGGAAGTTTCGGAAATGCGATTAGTCAAATCCTCTACCCAATAGATAGTTTGAATTTTGTATCTAACCCAAGTTTATTAGATAACCTTCTCTTCTATGGATTGTTGGCAATTGCTCTTGGAGCCTTGACGCTGGCATTTATAGGCCTTTTCCAATCGAAACCATTAAAGCAGTCAGTTTTATCAGTGTTTGCTGCAATAGCGGTCGTTTTAGCGTTAGGTCTAGAAATTTTTTCTACAGATCTCATCCATGGTAGCCGTATGGTTGAATTACTACCTTTCTTGTCGCTTCTTCTAATAACGCGAATTCGTACAGAGAAACCAGAAGGAGCCAATCGTCGTAGAAGACGCAGAGAAGAAACATCAGTATGGGGAACTTTTGTAAAAGGAAATGCCTATTTACCAATTTTGGCCCTAGTTTACCTATTTTTAGCTCCTATAGTCTCACGCTATGTGCTTCATGCAGAGCAATATCAAGAACGTACAAGCATTGAAGCTAAGATTAAAGGCGAAACACAGGCTACAGATCGTATCTATGTCTGGGACAATCATACAGGCAGTTATAAGGCTAGCGAGCGCTTATCAGCTAGTCAGTTGCTATCGCCTAGATTGCATACAGGACTTGATGCAAATCGGACCAAACTTGTAAATGATCTGCGAGATAATCAACCAAAGATGATTGTCGTAAATACAAAAACACCCCTATGGACAGAAGTTGAGCAGCTTCTAGCTGAAAATTATCAAGCGGTTCAAGGTGAATTTAAAGATTTCAAACTCTACAAACTAAAATAAAAACTATCAATATCTTGTGTAATTTTTAAAAATTTTTATTTTCTTACACAAGATATTGATTTTTATTTTTTTAGTGATATAATACTTTTTAGAATCAATATTATATTTAAGAAAAGGGTGTGGATATGATTGTACTGGAAGAGAAGGCTGCCCCTGCTCCAACTTTATTCGTTGAAAAGCGTGACGGCAGACGTGTCATTTTTGATGTAGATAAGATTGACAAAGCGCTTCATAAGGCTGCTGAAAAGGTTATGGATGTGACTCCCTTGGTCGAAAAGCGACTTAGTACTCTCGTTGAGCGTATTGTCGCAGAGATTCACAGCCGCTTCCCACAAGGTGTAAAAATCTATGAAATCCAAAACATCGTAGAACATGAGTTGTTGGAAGCTAAAGAGTATGCCTTGGCTGAGGAGTATATCACTTATCGGACTCAAAGGGATTTTGAGCGCTCAAAAGCGACAGATATCAACTTTAGCATTCATAAGCTTCTCAATAAAGATCAGTCCGTTGTCAATGAAAATGCTAATAAGGATAGTGATGTCTTTAATACCCAGCGTGATTTAACAGCAGGGATTGTAGGAAAATCCATCGGTTTGCAAATGTTGCCTAAGCATGTAGCCAATGCTCATCAAAAAGGAGATATCCACTATCACGATTTGGACTACAGCCCTTACACACCGATGACAAACTGTTGTTTGATTGATTTCAAAGGTATGCTTGCTAATGGTTTCAAGATTGGGAATGCCGAGGTAGAGAGCCCTAAGTCTATCCAAACTGCGACAGCGCAGATTTCACAGATCATCGCAAATGTTGCTTCAAGCCAATATGGTGGCTGCTCGGCTGACCGTATCGATGAAGTTCTGGCGCCTTATGCAGAAAAAAATTATCAAAAACACCTCAAAGATGCAGAGGAATGGGTGTTGCCAGAAAAACGTGAAGATTATGCATGGAAAAAGACAAAGAAAGACATCTATGATGCCATGCAGTCTCTTGAATATGAAATCAATACTCTCTTCACATCAAATGGGCAAACACCATTTACATCGCTTGGTTTTGGTCTAGGAACCAGTCGTTTTGAACGTGAAATTCAAAAGGCAATTTTGAATATTCGAATTAAAGGTCTTGGTTCAGAACACCGTACAGCTATCTTCCCTAAACTAATCTTCACCCTTAAAAGAGGATTAAACTTAGAAGAAGGAACTCCGAACTACGATATTAAGCAGTTGGCTTTAGAGTGCGCTACCAAGCGGATGTATCCGGATGTTTTGTCTTACGATAAAATTGTTGAGCTGACAGGTTCTTTCAAGGTTCCAATGGGATGCCGTTCTTTCCTTCAAGGATGGAAGGATGAAAACGGGGTAGAAGTTAATTCAGGCCGTATGAACTTAGGTGTTGTAACGGTCAATCTTCCACGTATTGCTCTTGAATCCGAAGGCGATATGAATAAGTTCTGGGAAATCTTTAATGAACGAATGAATATTGCTGAAGATGCACTTGTTTATCGAGTGGAACGTACGAAAGAGGCAACTCCAGCTAATGCGCCTATCCTCTATCAATATGGAGCTTTTGGTCATCGCCTTGGGAAGGAAGAAAGTGTTGACCAACTCTTTAAGAATCGTCGTGCGACTGTTTCGCTTGGCTATATCGGCCTTTATGAAGTGGCGACAGTCTTCTTTGGAAACAATTGGGAAACCAATCCTGAAGCTAAAGAATTCACCCTTGATATCATTCGAGACATGAAACATCGAGTAGAAGAGTGGTCAGACCAATATGGCTATCACTTCTCTATTTATTCAACGCCGTCTGAAAGTCTGACCGACCGTTTCTGTCGCCTGGATACGGAAAAATTTGGAAAGGTTCCGGACATAACTGATAAGGAATATTATACGAATAGTTTCCATTATGATGTCCGTAAAAATCCAACTCCTTTTGAAAAATTGGACTTCGAGAAGGTTTATCCAGAAGCGGGTGCATCAGGTGGTTTTATCCACTACT
This sequence comes from Streptococcus sp. HMSC34B10, assembly GCF_001839505.1. Classification (NCBI taxonomy): domain Bacteria; kingdom Bacillati; phylum Bacillota; class Bacilli; order Lactobacillales; family Streptococcaceae; genus Streptococcus; species Streptococcus sp. HMSC34B10. Next base: position 51,237 of record NZ_KV841546.1, read on the forward strand.
GTGAGTACCCAGTTCTTCAGCAAAATCCAAAGGCCTTGGAAGCTGTTTGGGATTATGCTTATGACCGTGTAGGTTATCTCGGAACCAATACTCCAATTGACCGCTGTTACAAGTGTGATTTTGAAGGAGATTTTACTCCGACTGAGAGAGGATTTGTTTGTCCAAATTGTGGCAATAGTGATCCAAAAACGGTAGATGTAGTCAAACGAACTTGTGGTTATCTTGGAAATCCGCAAGCTCGTCCGATGGTTAATGGTCGTCACAAGGAAATCGCTGCGCGTGTGAAACACATGAACGGTTCAACGATTAAGACACCTGGTCATAAAGTATAACTAAGAAAAGGAATTATGGGAAAATATCAATTAGACGATAAGGGCAAGGCTTTGGTTCAACGATTCCACGAAAAGCATTCAAAGGGTGGAGTCAATAAAAAAGACCGAGTAGCTAGCCTTAGAGAACAGTTTTTAAACAAAAACAAGAAAAAGTGAGAGTTGCCTCTCGCTTTTCTTATAGCGGGGAGGGGAATATGGAACTACGCAGACCGACATTGGCAGATAAAGAGACTGTTTTAGACATGATGGCAGAGTTTGAAAAGGGCCAATCAGCCCACGACGGTGGCTTTTGGGATGCTGAGGGTTTTTCTTACGAGAATTGGCTAGAAACTAACCTGAATAAAGAAATGGGAATAAACTTGCCTGAAAATCGCGTTCCATCAATTCAGTTCGTATTGTTTGATGAATCAGGTCATGCTTTAGGTTTTTTAAATTTACGGTTGAGACTGAATGAGGGGTTGCTGAATCATGCGGGCCATATTGGCTATTCCATCCGCCCGTCTGAAAGAGACAAGGGCTACGCCAAAGAGTCCCTCCGACAAGGTCTACAAGTTGCTAAGGGAAAGAATATCAAACGAGCGCTTGTGACTTGTAGTACGGAAAATCCTGCCAGTCGAGAGGTTATCTTAGGTAATGGTGGAGAGTTGGAGGATGTTCAAAATGGAACGGAGCGTTATTGGATAGAGTTGGGGTAAAAGTATGACATGGAATACACCAAAACCAGGCGAGTGGAAGAGTGAAGAGCTCAGTAAAGGACGCATCATCGATTACAAGGCTTTTAACTTTGTGGATGGAGAAGGGGTGCGCAACTCTCTCTATGTATCAGGTTGCATGTTTCACTGTGAAGGTTGTTACAATGTAGCAACCTGGTCCTTTAATGCAGGCATACCTTATACCCCAGAGTTAGAAGAACAAATCATGGCAGACTTAGCCCAGCCCTATGTTCAAGGATTGACTTTGCTAGGAGGAGAACCATTCCTAAATACAGGTATCCTTTTGCCCCTTGTAAAACGTATTCGAAAAGAGTTGCCAGAAAAAGATATCTGGTCTTGGACGGGCTACACTTGGGAAGAAATGATGTTAGAAACCCCTGATAAACTGGAGCTCTTGTCGCTGATTGATATCCTAGTCGATGGTCGGTATGACAAAAGCAAGCGTAATCTCATGCTCCAGTTCCGAGGTTCTTCTAATCAGCGGATTATCGATGTGCAAAAATCTCTACAAAGTGGAAAAGTAGTTATTTGGGACAAGCTTAACGATGGGAAGCAAAACTATGAGCAGGTGAAGAGAGAATGAAGAAAAAAGAGCTAATAGAAAGACTAGTATCAGAAATAGAATCAGGAAGAGTAAAAACGGTTGGAATCTATGGGCATGGAGCTTCGGGAAAGTCTTATTTTGCTAAAGAGCTGTACCAAGCTTTGGATCCGCAAAGTGTCAATCTGTTAGAAACAGATCCATACATTACCTCTTATAGACATTTGGTGGTGCCGAAAGAAGCAACAGAACAGAAGGTGACGGCTTGCCTACCTGTAGCTCATGAACTAGCAAGTTTAGAAAGAGATATTCTAGCACTACAAAATGGCATGGACTTATTGACGATTGAAGAGCCGTGGAAAGCAAGTGAAGTGTTATCGGGTTCGAAATCAACGTTGATTGTAGAAGGAATGTCCGTTGCATATTTACCTAAACGTTTATTTGATTTAACCATTTGTTTTTATACGGATGATGAAACTGAGTTGGAACGTCGTCTAGCTCGGGACACTACTGTGAGAAAAAGAGAGGCCTCGTTTGTTCGTGAAACTCATCAAATCCGACGCGGACAATATCGCCGATATTATCAAGAAACAGAAAAAGAAGCGGATGTGTTAATTAATCAATCTCAAAATCAGTTTCAAATAGAGAAAGACAATTTAATAGTAAAAGATATGTAAAAATTGAGAATAGGTTGTCTTTTTTAGATCAGGAATATACGAAAACATTTTCATACTAAAAATTTTAAAAAACAGCTACAAACCCCTTGCATTCGCGAGGGGTTTGTGTTATTCTATTATGGTGCTGTAAAAACAGCTATAGCTTTGATGCAAGAGGTTGCGACACGCTCGGTTGCATTGCCACGCAACGCGCGTCGGTTTTCTTGTGGAGCTAGCCTATTATCTTAAATAGACGAAAAGGAGAAAAAGATGGCAAACAAAAAAATCCGTATCCGTTTGAAAGCATACGAACACCGTACACTTGACACAGCGGCTGCAAAAATCGTAGAATCAGCTACTCGTACAGGTGCACAAGTTGCGGGTCCAATCCCACTTCCAACTGAACGTAGCCTCTACACAATCATTCGTGCGACTCATAAATATAAAGATTCTCGCGAACAATTCGAAATGCGTACACACAAACGTTTGATCGATATCGTTAACCCAACTCAAAAAACAGTTGATGCCTTGATGAAATTGGATCTTCCAAGTGGTGTAAACGTAGAAATCAAACTTTAATTTAAAGCTTGATACCTTGAGCATGAAAAACGCTCGTTAAAAACTTTTTGAATAAAAAATATAGAAAAGGAACTATTTTCTCATGACAAAAGGAATCTTAGGGAAAAAAGTGGGAATGACTCAAATCTTCACTGAAGCTGGCGAATTGATCCCTGTAACAGTTATCGAAGCAACTCCAAACGTTGTTCTTCAAGTTAAAACTGTTGAAACAGATGGTTACAACGCTATCCAAGTTGGTTTCGATGACAAACGCGAAGTATTGAGCAACAAACCTGCTAAAGGACATGTAGCAAAAGCTAACACGGCTCCTAAGCGCTTCATTCGTGAATTCAAAAACGTTGAAGGCTTGGAAGTTGGTGCTGAAATCACAGTTGAAACTTTCGCAGCTGGAGATGTTGTTGACGTAACTGGTACTTCTAAAGGTAAAGGTTTCCAAGGTGTTATCAAACGCCACGGACAATCACGTGGACCTATGGCTCACGGTTCTCGTTACCACCGTCGTCCAGGTTCTATGGGACCTGTTGCACCTAACCGCGTATTCAAAGGTAAAAACCTTGCAGGACGTATGGGTGGCGACCGTGTAACCATTCAAAACCTTGAAGTTGTACAAGTCGTTCCAGAAAAGAACGTTATCCTTATTAAAGGTAACGTACCAGGTGCTAAGAAATCTCTTATCACAATCAAGTCGGCAGTTAAAGCTGGTAAATAATAAGGAAAGGGGAATACAGTCAAAATGGCAAATGTAACATTATTCGACCAAACTGGGAAACAAGCGGGCGAAGTTGTTCTTAACGATGCAATCTTTGGTATCGAACCAAATGAATCAGTTGTGTTTGATGTCATCGTTAGCCAACGTGCTAGCCTTCGTCAAGGAACTCACGCAGTTAAAAACCGCTCTGCTGTTTCAGGTGGCGGACGCAAACCATGGCGTCAAAAAGGAACTGGACGTGCTCGTCAAGGATCTATCCGCTCTCCACAATGGCGTGGTGGTGGAATCGTCTTCGGGCCAACTCCACGTAGCTATGCGTACAAACTTCCTCAAAAAGTTCGTCGCCTTGCACTTAAATCTGTTTATTCAGAAAAAGTTGCTGAAAACAAATTTGTAGCCGTTGATTCTCTTGAATTTACAGCTCCAAAAACTGCTGAATTTGCAAAAGTTCTTGCAGCTTTGAGCATCGATTCTAAAGTCCTTGTTATTCTTGAAGAAGGAAATGAATTCGCAGCTCTTTCAGCTCGTAACCTTCCAAATGTGAAAGTTGCGACTGCTACAACTGCAAGTGTTCTTGACATCGCAAATAGTGACAAACTTCTTGTTACTCAAGCAGCTATCTCTAAAATCGAGGAGGTTCTTGCATAATGAATTTGTATGATGTTATTAAAAAACCTGTTATCACTGAAGGCACAATGGCTCAACTTGAAGCAGGAAAATACGTATTTGAAGTTGACACTCGTGCACACAAACTTTTGATCAAGCAAGCTGTTGAAGCTGCTTTTGAAGGCGTAAAAGTTGCCAACGTTAATACAATCACTGTAAAACCTAAAGCTAAACGCGTTGGACGTTATACTGGTTTTACTAACAAAACTAAGAAAGCTATCATCACACTTACAGCTGATTCAAAAGCAATCGAGTTGTTTGCTGCTGAAGCTGAATAATCTAAGGAGGAAATATCGTGGGAATTCGTGTTTATAAACCAACATCAAACGGTCGCCGTAATATGACTTCTTTGGATTTCGCTGAAATCACAACAAGCACACCAGAAAAAACTTTGCTTGTTGCTTTGAAGAACAAGGCTGGTCGTAACAACAACGGTCGTATCACAGTTCGTCACCAAGGTGGTGGGCACAAACGTTTCTACCGTTTGGTTGACTTCAAGCGTAACAAAGATAATGTTGAAGCAGTTGTTCAAACTATTGAGTATGATCCAAACCGTTCTGCAAACATCGCTCTTGTACACTACACTGACGGTGTGAAAGCATACATTATCGCGCCAAAAGGTCTTGAAGTTGGTCAACGTATCGTTTCAGGTCCTGAAGCAGATATCAAAGTAGGTAACGCTCTTCCACTTGCTAACATCCCAGTTGGTACTTTGGTCCACAACATTGAGTTGAAACCAGGTCGTGGTGGGGAATTGGTACGTGCTGCTGGAGCATCAGCTCAAGTATTGGGTCAAGAAGGTAAATACGTACTTGTTCGTCTTCAATCAGGTGAAGTTCGTATGATTCTTGGAACTTGTCGTGCTACAGTTGGTGTTGTCGGAAACGAACAACATGGACTTGTAAACCTTGGTAAAGCAGGACGTAGCCGTTGGAAAGGTATCCGCCCAACAGTTCGTGGTTCTGTAATGAACCCTAACGATCACCCACACGGTGGTGGTGAAGGTAAAGCACCAGTTGGTCGTAAAGCACCATCAACTCCATGGGGCAAACCTGCTCTTGGTCTTAAAACTCGTAACAAAAAAGCGAAATCTGACAAACTTATCGTTCGTCGTCGCAACGAGAAATAATTTAAAACTAGTCGCATAAGCTACTAGAATATTCCGCCAGCTCGGTAGCGCTCCTTGTGAGCGCAAGCCGCTGTGGTACAAAATTTAAAGGAGAAAATATAAAAATGGGACGCAGTCTTAAAAAAGGACCTTTCGTCGATGAGCATTTGATGAAAAAAGTTGAAGCTCAAGCTAACGACGAAAAGAAAAAAGTTATCAAAACTTGGTCACGTCGTTCAACGATCTTTCCAAGTTTCATTGGTTACACTATTGCAGTATACGATGGACGTAAACACGTACCTGTTTACATTCAAGAAGACATGGTAGGTCACAAGCTTGGTGAATTTGCGCCAACTCGTACTTACAAAGGTCACGCTGCAGACGATAAGAAAACACGTAGAAAATAAGGAGAACATAAATGGCAGAAATTACTTCAGCTAAAGCAATGGCTCGCACAGTACGTGTTTCACCTCGTAAATCACGTCTTGTTCTTGATAACATCCGTGGTAAAAGCGTAGCCGATGCAATCGCAATTTTGACATTCACTCCAAACAAAGCTGCTGAAGTCATCTTGAAAGTTTTGAACTCAGCTGTAGCTAACGCTGAAAACAACTTTGGTTTGGATAAAGCTAACTTGGTAGTATCTGAGGCATTCGCAAACGAAGGACCAACTATGAAACGTTTCCGTCCACGTGCGAAAGGTTCAGCTTCACCAATCAACAAACGTACAGCTCATATTACTGTAGCTGTTGCAGAAAAATAAGGAGGTAAAATCGTGGGACAAAAAGTACATCCAATTGGTATGCGTGTCGGCATCATCCGTGATTGGGATGCCAAATGGTATGCTGAAAAAGAATACGCGGATTACCTTCATGAAGATCTTGCAATCCGTAAATTCGTTCAAAAAGAACTTGCTGATGCAGCAGTTTCAACAATCGAAATTGAACGCGCAGTAAACAAAGTTAACGTTTCACTTCACACTGCTAAACCAGGTATGGTTATCGGTAAAGGTGGCGCTAACGTTGATGCACTTCGCGCTAAACTTAACAAATTGACTGGAAAACAAGTACACATCAACATCATCGAAATCAAACAACCTGATTTGGATGCTCACCTTGTTGGTGAAGGAATTGCTCGTCAATTGGAGCAACGTGTTGCTTTCCGTCGTGCACAAAAACAAGCAATCCAACGTGCTATGCGTGCTGGAGCTAAAGGAATCAAAACTCAAGTATCAGGTCGTTTGAACGGTGCAGATATCGCCCGTGCTGAAGGATACTCTGAAGGAACAGTTCCACTTCACACACTTCGTGCAGATATCGATTACGCTTGGGAAGAAGCAGATACTACATACGGTAAACTTGGTGTTAAAGTATGGATCTACCGTGGTGAAGTTCTTCCAGCTCGTAAAAACACTAAAGGAGGTAAATAACCAATGTTAGTACCTAAACGTGTTAAACACCGTCGTGAATTCCGTGGTAAAATGCGCGGTGAAGCTAAAGGTGGAAAAGAAGTAGCATTTGGTGAATACGGCCTTCAAGCTACAACTAGCCACTGGATCACTAACCGCCAAATCGAGGCTGCTCGTATCGCCATGACTCGTTACATGAAACGTGGTGGTAAAGTTTGGATTAAAATCTTCCCTCACAAATCGTACACAGCAAAAGCTATCGGGGTTCGTATGGGATCTGGTAAAGGGGCTCCTGAAGGTTGGGTAGCACCAGTTAAACGTGGTAAAGTGATGTTTGAAATCGCTGGTGTATCTGAAGAGATTGCTCGCGAAGCGCTTCGTCTTGCAGGCCACAAATTGCCAGTTAAAACTAAATTCGTAAAACGTGAAGCAGAATAAGGAGAAGGCATGAAACTTAATGAAGTAAAAGAATTTGTTAAAGAACTTCGTGGTCTTTCTCAAGAAGAACTCGCGAAGCGCGAAAACGAATTGAAAAAAGAATTGTTTGAACTTCGTTTCCAAGCTGCTACTGGTCAATTAGAACAAACAGCTCGCTTGAAAGAAGTTAAAAAACAAATCGCTCGTATCAAAACAGTTCAATCTGAAGCGAAATAATAGACTAGGGAAGGAGAATTTCAATGGAACGCAATAATCGTAAAGTTCTTGTTGGACGTGTTGTATCTGACAAAATGGACAAGACAATCACAGTTGTAGTTGAAACAAAACGTAACCACCCAGTCTATGGTAAACGTATTAACTACTCAAAAAAATACAAAGCGCATGATGAAAACAATGTTGCCAAAGAAGGCGATATTGTACGTATCATGGAAACTCGTCCGCTTTCAGCTACAAAACGTTTCCGTCTTGTAGAAGTTGTTGAAGAAGCGGTTATCATCTAATCAAACCTGAAAGGAGAAAACTGAAATGATTCAAACAGAAACTCGTTTGAAAGTCGCAGACAATAGCGGTGCACGTGAAATCTTGACTATCAAAGTTCTTGGTGGTTCTAAACGTAAATTCGCGAACATCGGTGATGTTATTGTGGCATCTGTAAAACAAGCTACTCCTGGTGGTGCGGTTAAAAAAGGTGACGTTGTTAAAGCAGTTATCGTTCGTACTAAATCAGGTGCTCGTCGTGCTGATGGTTCTTACATCAAATTTGACGAAAATGCAGCAGTTATCATCCGTGACGACAAAACTCCTCGCGGAACACGTATCTTTGGCCCTGTTGCACGTGAATTGCGTGAAGGTGGCTTCATGAAGATCGTGTCACTTGCTCCAGAAGTACTTTAATCAATAAAACAAACACAGTCCCCTGGCTTAGCCAGGGTGCCCTTTGGGCGTAAGAATAAAAGGAGAAATAAATGTTTGTAAAAAAAGGCGACAAAGTTCGCGTAATCGCTGGTAAAGATAAGGGGACAGAAGCTGTTGTCCTTACTGCCCTTCCAAAAGTAAACAAAGTTATCGTTGAAGGTGTTAACATCGTTAAGAAACATCAACGTCCAACTAACGAACTTCCTCAAGGTGGTATCATCGAGAAGGAAGCAGCTATCCACGTATCAAACGTTCAAGTTTTGGACAAAAATGGTGTAGCTGGTCGTGTTGGTTACAAATTTGTAGACGGTAAAAAAGTTCGCTACAACAAAAAATCAGGCGAAGTGCTTGATTAATCACGAAGGAAAGGAGAAGTATAATGGCAAATCGTTTAAAAGAAAAATATCTTAATGAAGTAGTTCCTGCTTTGACAGAACAATTTAACTACTCATCAGTGATGGCTGTGCCTAAAGTAGATAAGATCGTTTTGAACATGGGTGTTGGTGAAGCTGTATCAAACGCTAAAAGCCTTGAAAAAGCTGCTGAAGAATTGGCACTTATCTCAGGTCAAAAACCACTTATCACTAAAGCTAAAAAATCAATCGCCGGCTTCCGTCTTCGTGAAGGTGTTGCGATCGGTGCAAAAGTTACCCTTCGTGGTGAACGTATGTATGAATTCTTGGATAAATTGGTTTCAGTTTCACTTCCACGTGTGCGTGACTTCCATGGTGTTCCAACAAAATCATTTGACGGACGCGGAAACTACACACTTGGTGTGAAGGAACAATTGATTTTCCCAGAAATCAACTTTGATGACGTTGACAAAACTCGTGGTCTTGACATCGTTATCGTAACTACTGCTAACACTGACGAAGAGTCACGTGCATTGCTTACAGGCCTTGGAATGCCTTTTGCAAAATAATATAGGAGGTATAACTAATGGCTAAAAAATCTATGATTGCTAAGAACAAACGCCCAGCGAAGTTCTCTACTCAAGCATACACTCGCTGTGAACGTTGTGGACGTCCACACTCAGTTTACCGCAAGTTTAAACTTTGCCGTGTTTGCTTCCGTGAATTGGCATACAAAGGTCAAATCCCTGGTGTAACAAAAGCATCTTGGTAATATTATGATACAAAGAGCGTAACAACCCCAGCAAAAATAGGAGATTTGGTACAGGAGCGATGCTCCAAAACAAATCTATCTTTTTTGCACAGGTTGTAGCTCGTGTTCAAATGAGAATAATCTCGTTTGAATGTGTCAACACTATCTGAGCCTAGCTCAATCATTAACTAGCAAGTGCAACTTGCAAACTACTAGTAAGAGGAGAAAAATAAAATGGTTATGACTGACCCAATCGCAGACTTCCTAACTCGTATTCGTAACGCTAACCAAGCAAAACACGAAGTACTTGAAGTACCTGCATCAAACATCAAAAAAGGGATTGCTGAAATCCTTAAACGCGAAGGTTTTGTTAAGAACGTAGAAATCATCGAAGATGACAAACAAGGCATCATCCGTGTATTCCTTAAATACGGAACTAACGGTGAACGAGTTATCACTAACTTGAAACGTGTTTCTAAACCAGGACTTCGTGTTTACAAAAAACGTGAAGATCTTCCAAAAGTACTTAACGGTCTTGGAATTGCTATCCTTTCAACTTCTGAAGGTTTGCTTACTGATAAAGAAGCACGCCAAAAGAACGTTGGTGGAGAGGTTATCGCTTACGTTTGGTAAAATCAAGATACAAAGCTCGTAAAGAACAAAGCAAAATTAGGAAGTTGGAGCCGTTTGTTTACAAATAAGCCAACTTATCTATTTTGCACAGTTCTTAGAGCGTGTTCAGTTCAGCTGATGAACGAATTTAGTATCTGATTTAATGAATGAACTAATTGAACACGGGCTAAAGTCTGTGTGAAAAAGATAAACTTTCCTAGAAACTCCAGTTTCTTCGTCAAGTTTTCTATTTTCACTTTGACTTTATAACGCCCTCTGTATCTTAGTTCCCCGTGAAAACTGGTCGCTTGCGGCCTGACAATTTAACAGGAGAATAAAAACATGTCACGTATTGGTAATAAAGTTATTCCGTTGCCTGCTGGTGTTGAAATCACTAACAAGGATAACGTTGTAACTGTAAAAGGACCTAAAGGAGAACTTACTCGTACGTTCTCAAAAGATATCGATATCCGTGTGGAAGGAACTGAAGTAACGCTTCACCGTCCAAACGATACAAAAGAAATGAAAACAATCCATGGAACAACTCGTGCTCTTTTGCACAACATGGTTGTTGGAGTATCTGAAGGATTTAAGAAAGAACTTGAAATGCGCGGGGTTGGATACCGTGCACAACTTCAAGGATCTAAACTTGTTTTGGCTGTTGGTAAATCTCATCCAGACGAAGTTGAAGCTCCAGAAGGAATTACTTTTGAACTACCAAACCCAACAACAATCGTTGTTCACGGAATTTCAAAAGAAGTAGTTGGTCAAACAGCTGCTTATGTACGTAGCCTTCGTTCACCAGAACCTTATAAAGGTAAGGGTATCCGTTACGTTGGTGAATATGTTCGCCGTAAAGAAGGTAAAACTGGTAAATAATGTTGAGTGGTTGGTTGTCAACCGACAAACTCATTACCAACTTTGTGCATAGCACATAATTAAAAATTAAAGAGGTGAAAACTGTGATTTCTAAACCAGATAAAAACAAACTCCGCCAAAAACGCCACCGTCGCGTTCGCGGAAAACTCTCTGGAACTGCTGATCGCCCACGTTTGAACGTTTATCGTTCTAATACAGGCATCTACGCTCAAGTGATTGATGACGTAGCGGGTGTAACGCTCGCAAGTGCTTCAACTCTTGACAAAGAAGTTTCAAAAGGAACTAAAACTGAACAAGCCGTTGCTGTCGGTAAACTCGTTGCAGAACGTGCAAATGCTAAAGGTATTTCAGAAGTGGTGTTCGACCGCGGTGGATATCTATATCACGGACGTGTGAAAGCTTTGGCTGATGCAGCTCGTGAAAACGGATTGAAATTCTAATAGGAGGACACTAGAAAATGGCATTTAAAGACAATGCAGTAGAACTTGAAGAACGCGTAGTTGCCGTTAACCGTGTTACAAAAGTTGTTAAAGGTGGACGTCGTCTTCGTTTTGCAGCTCTTGTAGTTGTTGGTGACCGCAATGGTCGTGTAGGATTTGGTACTGGTAAAGCTCAAGAAGTTCCAGAAGCAATCCGCAAAGCAGTAGAAGATGCTAAGAAAAACTTGATCGAAGTTCCTATGGTTGGGACAACAATTCCACACGAAGTACTTTCAGAATTCGGTGGAGCTAAAGTATTGTTGAAACCTGCTGTGGAAGGTTCTGGAGTTGCCGCTGGCGGTGCAGTTCGTGCCGTTGTGGAATTGGCAGGTGTGGCAGATATTACATCTAAATCACTTGGCTCTAACACTCCAATCAACATTGTTCGCGCAACTGTTGAAGGTTTGAAACAATTGAAACGCGCTGAAGAAGTTGCTGCCCTTCGTGGTATTTCAGTTTCTGATTTGGCATAAGAAAGGGGATAAAATGGCTCAAATTAAAATTACTTTGACTAAGTCTCCAATCGGACGCATTCCATCACAACGTAAAACTGTTGTAGCACTTGGACTTGGCAAATTGAACAGCTCTGTTATTAAAGAAGATAACGCTGCTATCCGTGGTATGATTACTGCAGTATCTCACTTGGTAACAGTTGAAGAAGTAAACTAATGATTGTTTAGGGGATGTGCATATGACCATCCCCTAAAACTAGATATAGTCATCATAGATGACACAGTATAGGCGAGTTGATAAAGGAGACAACCTTTTCTCCTTTATCGGCGCTAGCATTTTACAAAAGAGGAGAAAATATACAATGAAACTTCATGAATTGAAACCTGCAGAAGGTTCTCGTAAAACTCGTAACCGTGTTGGTCGTGGTACTTCATCAGGTAATGGTAAAACATCAGGACGTGGTCAAAAAGGGCAAAAGGCTCGTAGTGGTGGCGGTGTACGTCTTGGTTTTGAAGGTGGACAAACTCCATTGTTCCGTCGTCTTCCAAAACGTGGATTTACAAACATCAACGCTAAAGAATATGCTATTGTAAACCTTGACCAATTGAACATCTTTGAAGATGGTGCAGAAGTAACTCCAGTTGTACTTGTAGAATCAGGAATTGTTAAAGCTGAAAAATCAGGTATCAAGATTCTTGGTAACGGTGAGTTAACCAAGAAATTGACTGTTAAAGCTGCTAAATTCTCTAAATCAGCTGAAGAAGCTATCACTGCTAAAGGTGGTTCTGTTGAAGTCATCTAAGAGAGGTGACCTATGTTTTTTAAATTATTGAGAGAAGCATTCAAAGTTAAACAAGTTCGATCAAAAATTTTATTTACAATTTTTATCGTATTTGTATTTCGAATTGGTACTAGTATCACTGTGCCATGGGTAAATGCAAATAGCTTGAACGCTTTGAGTGGACTATCCTTTTTAAATATGTTGAGCTTAGTGTCAGGGAATGCCATGAAAAACTTCTCAGTTTTTGCTCTGGGAGTTAGTCCTTACATTACAGCCTCAATCGTCGTCCAACTCTTGCAGATGGATTTATTACCAAAATTTGTAGAGTGGGGCAAACAAGGGGAAGTTGGTCGTAGAAAGTTAAACCAAGCAACTCGATACATTGCATTAGTGCTTGCATTTGTGCAATCAGTTGGGATTACTGCCGGTTTTAATGCTCTATCTGGAGCTAAACTTTTGACTGTACCACTTACACCACAAGTATTCCTAGTAATTGGAGCCATCTTAACAGCAGGAAGCATGATTGTGACCTGGCTTGGAGAGCAAATCACAGATAAGGGATATGGGAATGGTGTTTCAATGATTATCTTTGCAGGGATTGTTGCTTCAATTCCTGATATGGTTAAAGGCATCTATGTGGATTACTTTGTCAACGTTCCAAGTAGTCGCTTGACATCGTCTCTCATTTTTGTTGCTATCTTAATCATCGCTGTTTTGTTGATTGTTTACTTTACAACTTACGTTGAACAAGCTAAATACAAGATTCCAATTCAGTATACAAAGGTAGCTCAAGGTGCACCATCAAGTTCTTATCTTCCTTTAAAGATTAACCCTGCTGGGGTTATCCCGGTTATCTTTGCCAGCTCCATTACAGCAGCACCGGCAGCAATTCTACAATTTGTAAGTGCATCTGGTCTTAACTGGGAGTGGGTAAAAACAGCTCAAGAGTTGGTATCTACATCGACGCCTTCAGGTGTTGCTTTGTATGCTCTGTTGATTATTCTCTTTACATTCTTCTATACATTTGTACAGATTAATCCAGAGAAAGCGGCAGAAAATTTACAAAAGAGTGGCGCTTACATCCACGGTGTCCGTCCTGGTAAAGGGACAGAAGAATATATGTCAAAACTTCTTCGTCGTCTCGCAACTGTCGGATCCCTCTTCCTAGGTGTTATTTCTATCTTACCTATCGTAGCTAAAGATTTATTTGGCCTTTCAGAGGTTGTTGCTTTTGGGGGAACAAGTTTGCTAATCATTATCTCTACAGGTATTGAAGGAATAAAACAATTGGAAGGTTATCTATTGAAACGTAAGTATGTTGGTTTCTTAGATACAACAGAATAATTGTATAGAAAATAAAATTCACTATTGCTCAGAGAGTGGAGTGTAAAAATCAAAGACCTTGTCAGATTTTTAACTCCCCTCTTCTATTTTGTTTTTAAATAGGAGTTGAAATGAATTTTTGCTTCTATTTAAAAATAAAAAAGGAGATTGGATCATGAATCTTTTGATTATGGGTTTGCCTGGAGCAGGTAAGGGAACACAAGCAGCAAAAATTGTTGAAGAATTTCACGTTGCCCACATCTCAACAGGTGATATGTTTCGTGCAGCAATGGCTAACCAAACTGAAATGGGTGTGTTAGCTAAGTCGTATATTGACAAAGGCGAATTGGTTCCAGATGAAGTTACAAATGGAATTGTTAAAGAACGTCTTTCTCAAGATGATATTAAAGAAACTGGTTTCTTGTTGGATGGATACCCACGTACAATTGAGCAAGCTCATGCCTTAGATAAAACATTGGCTGAACTTGGAATTAAACTTGAAGGTGTTATCAACATCGAAGTAGATCCATCTTGCCTACTTGAACGTTTGAGTGGTCGTATCATTCATCGTGAAACTGGCGAAACTTTCCATAAAGTATTCAACCCACCAGTTGATTACAAAGAGGAAGATTATTACCAACGTGAAGATGATAAACCTGAGACAGTTAAGCGTCGTTTGGATGTCAATATTGCTCAAGGTGAACCAATCATTGCTCACTATCGTGCTAAAGGTCTAGTACATGATATCGAAGGCAACCAAGATATCAATGATGTCTTTAAAGATATCGAAAAGGTATTGACAAATTTGAAATAAAAGCGTTTTTCAGGCTTGCAAAATGTCTTGACAAATGTTATACTGAGTTAGTCTGACTTATAATTGTTGTCTCTGTGTCTAGAGGCATCAAATCGAAATTTAGGGAGGTACTTTTGCGTGGCAAAAGACGATGTGATTGAAGTTGAAGGCAAAGTAGTCGATACGATGCCGAATGCAATGTTTACGGTTGAACTTGAAAATGGACATCAGATTTTAGCAACAGTTTCTGGTAAAATTCGTAAAAACTATATTCGTATTTTAGCGGGAGATCGTGTTACTGTTGAAATGAGTCCATATGACTTGACACGTGGACGTATCACTTACCGCTTTAAATAATCGAAAAACTTGGAGGGATAAGAAATGAAAGTAAGACCATCGGTCAAACCAATTTGCGAATACTGTAAAGTAATTCGTCGTAATGGTCGTGTTATGGTAATTTGCCCAGCAAATCCAAAACACAAACAACGTCAAGGATAAGATAGAAAGGAGAAAACATGGCTCGTATTGCTGGAGTTGATATTCCCAATGACAAACGCGTAGTTATCTCATTGACTTATGTCTATGGTATCGGACTTGCAACATCTCAAAAGATTTTGGCAGCTGCTGGAGTTTCAGAAGATATTCGTGTTCGTGACCTTACATCAGATCAAGAAGATGCTATCCGTCGTGAAGTGGATGCAATTAAAGTTGAAGGTGACCTTCGTCGTGAAGTGAACTTGAACATCAAACGTTTGATGGAAATCGGTTCATACCGTGGTATCCGTCACCGTCGTGGACTTCCTGTCCGTGGACAAAACACTAAAAACAACGCTCGCACTCGTAAAGGTAAAGCTGTTGCGATTGCTGGTAAGAAAAAATAATATAGGAGGTAAAAGTCTTGGCTAAACCAACACGTAAACGTCGTGTGAAAAAGAATATCGAATCTGGTATTGCTCATATTCACGCTACATTTAATAACACTATTGTTATGATTACTGATGTGCATGGTAATGCAATCGCTTGGTCATCAGCTGGTGCTCTTGGTTTCAAAGGTTCTCGTAAATCTACACCATTTGCTGCTCAAATGGCTTCAGAAGCTGCTGCTAAATCTGCACAAGAACACGGTCTTAAATCAGTTGAAGTTACTGTAAAAGGTCCAGGTTCTGGTCGTGAGTCAGCTATTCGTGCTCTTGCTGCCGCTGGTCTTGAAGTAACAGCAATTCGTGATGTGACTCCAGTGCCACACAATGGTGCTCGTCCTCCAAAACGTCGCCGTGTATAATCATTACCTTTACACTGCTTTTCGTTTAAGAGGGAGTAACTAAATGATCGAGTTTGAAAAACCAAATATAACAAAAATTGATGAAAATAAAGATTATGGCAAGTTTGTAATCGAACCACTAGAACGTGGATACGGTACAACACTTGGTAACTCTCTTCGTCGTGTACTTCTTGCTTCTCTTCCAGGAGCAGCTGTTACATCTATCGATATCGATGGAGTATTACATGAATTTGATACAATTCCTGGTGTTCGCGAAGACGTGATGCAAATCATTCTGAACATTAAAGGTATTGCAGTTAAATCATATGTAAAAGACGAAAAGACTATTGAACTTGATGTTGAAGGTCCTGCTGAAGTGACAGCCGGAGATATTTTAACGGACAGTGATATTGAAATCGTAAATCCAGATCATTATCTTTTTACAATCGGAGAAGGTGCTTCATTTAAAGCAACTATGACTGTAAACACTGGTCGTGGTTATGTACCTGCAGATGAAAATAAAAAAGATAATGCCCCAGTTGGAACACTTGCTGTAGATTCTATTTATACACCAGTTACAAAAGTTAACTATCAAGTTGAACCTGCTCGTGTAGGAAGCAATGATGGTTTCGACAAATTAACCCTTGAAATCTTGACAAATGGAACAATCATTCCAGAAGATGCTTTAGGGCTTTCAGCACGTATCTTGACTGAACATCTTGATTTGTTTACAAATCTTACAGAGATTGCTAAGTCAACTGAAGTAATGAAAGAAGCTGATACTGAATCGGACGACCGCATTTTGGAACGTACGATTGAAGAACTGGATTTATCTGTGCGCTCATACAACTGTTTGAAACGTGCCGGTATCAATACTGTGCATGATTTAACAGAAAAATCTGAAGCAGAGATGATGAAAGTAAGAAATCTTGGACGCAAGAGTTTGGAAGAAGTGAAACTCAAACTCATTGATTTGGGTCTTGGATTAAAAGATAAATAAAGGAGGAATACATGGCTTACCGTAAACTAGGACGCACTAGCTCACAACGTAAAGCAATGCTTCGCGATTTGACAACTGATCTTTTGATCAACGAATCAATCGTGACAACTGAAGCTCGTGCTAAAGAAATCCGTAAAACTGTTGAAAAAATGATTACTCTAGGTAAACGTGGTGATTTGCATGCACGTCGTCAAGCTGCTGCTTTCGTACGTAATGAAATCGCATCTGAAAACTATGATGAAGCAACTGACAAGTACACTTCTACTACAGCTCTTCAAAAATTGTTCTCAGAAATTGCACCTCGTTACGCAGACCGTAACGGTGGATACACTCGTATCCTTAAAACTGAACCACGTCGTGGTGATGCAGCGCCAATGGCGATCATCGAATTAGTATAAAATCATCAATTTTGTTGAGTGTTATGATGATGGAGCCTTGTGCTCTTAGTCTAGCTCTGGTCTACCGCTAGGACTTTTGTCCTAGCGGGAACACTCATCATAAGATGGTAGGGTAGACGCTTGTTTACGAAATTGTTTTTCTATTAAGAACAATTTCGTAAGCAGGCGTTTTTTAGTTTTTTTGTTGTAAATGTGCTATACTGAGAAAAAAGAAAATCATAAAACTAGAAATTCTTATGATTTCAAGAATGGAGGTCCAATATGAAAGCTATTATAACTGTAGTTGGAAAAGATAAGGGTGGAATTGTTGCAGGTGTTGCAACTAAGATTGCTGAATTAGGATTAAATATTGATGATATTTCGCAAACAGTTTTGGATGAGTTCTTCACAATGATGGCTATTGTATCTAGTGATGAAAAACAAGATTTTACTCATTTGAGAAATGAATTTGAGGATTTTGGTCAGACTTTGAATGTTAAAATCAATATTCAGAGTGCGGCTATTTTTGATGCTATGTATAATATCTAGGAGGCGATTATGGATATTAGACAAGTTACTGAAACAATCGCCATGATTGAAGAGCAAAACTTTGATATCAGAACTATTACTATGGGGATTTCTCTTTTAGACTGTATTGACCCAGATATCAATAAGGCTGCGGATAAAATTTATAATAAAATAACTAGCAAAGCTGCCAATTTAGTAACGGTCGGTGATGAAATTGCTGCGGAACTTGGGATTCCTATTGTGAATAAACGGGTGTCTGTAACCCCGATTTCTCTGATTGGAGCAGCCACTGATGCAACAGATTATCTTCCTTTGGCAAAGGCTTTGGATAAGGCTGCCAAGGAAATTGGTGTGGATTTTATTGGAGGTTTTTCTGCCTTGGTACAAAAAGGGTACCAAAAAGGAGATGAAATCTTGATCAACTCTATTCCTCGCGCTTTGGCTGAGACAGATAAGGTTTGTTCGTCTGTCAATATTGGTTCGACTAAGTCAGGAATTAACATGACTGCTGTAGCTGATATGGGACGTATTATTAAAGAGACGGCTGTTTTATCGGATCTTGGCGCAGCTAAGTTAGTTGTTTTTGCGAATGCAGTCGAAGACAATCCTTTTATGGCGGGAGCCTTCCATGGTGTTGGTGAAGCAGATGTTATCATCAATGTCGGTGTCTCTGGTCCGGGCGTCGTCAAACGTGCCCTTGAAAAGGTACGTGGTGAAAGTTTTGATGTAGTTGCAGAAACCGTCAAAAAGACAGCATTTAAGATTACTCGTATCGGACAACTTGTTGGTCAAATGGCTAGTGAACGGCTTGGTGTGAAATTTGGGATTGTAGATCTGAGTTTGGCACCAACCCCTGCAGTTGGAGATTCTGTGGCTCGCGTTCTTGAGGAAATGGGGCTAGAAACTGTTGGTACTCACGGGACGACTGCAGCCCTAGCTCTTTTGAATGATCAGGTGAAAAAGGGTGGAGTAATGGCTTGTAACCAAGTTGGTGGTCTATCCGGTGCTTTTATCCCAGTTTCAGAAGATGAGGGGATGATTGCAGCCGTGCAAAATGGTTCTCTAAATCTTGAAAAATTAGAAGCTATGACCGCTATCTGTTCCGTAGGTTTAGATATGATTGCCATTCCTGAGGATACCCCTGCTGAAACGATTGCAGCTATGATTGCAGATGAGGCTGCTATAGGAGTTATCAATATGAAAACAACTGCAGTTCGTATTATCCCTAAAGGTAAAGATGGTGACATGATTGAGTTTGGTGGTCTTTTAGGAACTGCTCCAGTTATGAAAGTAAACAAGGCGTCATCTGTAGATTTCATTTCTCGTGGAGGGCAGATTCCTGCTCCCATTCATAGTTTTAAAAATTAGAAAAAAGTGAAGGTTTAAGTTCGGTTTAAGGAAATCGGTATATACTATAATTATTAAATAAAGACCTCCTAACTTTATTTAATAGAATCCTAAACTTTTTTCATAATAATCTCCGACAAAGGCCATTCTTATGAGTGGCTTTTGTTTTATATTTGGGGAACAGTAGTAAATTTTCATAAAATTTGGTTATTTATTTTTTTTAATGACTTTTTTACAGTACAAATAGCTCAAAACCTTGCTGTGATTGGATTTTTAAAAATTTATGGTATAATAGTAGTAGTTTTATTAGATGGAGTATGATTTTTGAGAAAAAGCTTTCGTGTAAAAAAAGAGAAAGATTTCGATGCCATATTTAAAGAGGGAGAAAGTGTAGCTAATCGAAAATTTGTTATTTATCGATTAGAGAACCAGCAACAACATTTTCGAGTAGGTTTGTCAGTTAGCAAGAAGTTAGGGAATGCTGTGACAAGGAATCAAATCAAGAGAAGAATTCGTCATGTTTTGATTGAAAATAGTAACCAGATAGTTGATAATGTGGACTTTGTTGTTATTGCTCGAAAAGGCGTTGAAACTTTAGAATATGCAGAAATCGAACAAAACTTACTTCATGTTTTGAAATTAGCAAAGATATTCCAGGAAGGAAATAGGAGTGAAGAAAAAATTACAATTGACTAGTTTGATAGGTTTGTCCTTGTTGGTAATGACTGCTTGTGCAACTAGTGAAGTCTCTGCTGATTCAGCAGATTTTTGGAGTAAACTTGTTTATTTTTTTGCCGTAACCATTCGTTTTTTGTCATTTGATATCAGCATTGGTTTAGGAATTATCCTTTTCACAGTTTTGATTAGAACAATACTTTTACCGGTCTTTCAAACACAAATGGTGGCATCCAGAAAAATGCAAGAAGCCCAACCTCGTATAAAAGAATTGCGCGAGCGTTATCCAGGTCGTGATATGGAAAGTCGCACTAAGTTAGATCAGGAAACACGTAAACTATTTAAAGAATTAGGGATTAAACAATCTGCATCATTTTGGCCACTATTGATTCAAATGCCAATTCTGTTGGCTCTTTTCCAAGCTTTGTCAAACGTAGATTTTCTGAAGACCGGACATTTCTTGTGGTTCAATCTAGGTGGAGCTGATACAACTTTTGTACTACCTATTTTGGCTGCCTTGTTCACATTCTTTAGTAGTTGGCTTTCAAACAAAGCCTTACCTGAGAAAAATGCTGCCATGACAGGAATGATGTATGGAATGCCTGTTATTATCTTCTTTTTTGCAATCTCTGCACCAAGTGGTGTTGCACTTTACTGGGCGGTTTCAAATGCTTATCAAGTATTGCAGACTTACCTTTTGAACAACCCTTTCAAAATCATTGCAGAGCGTGAAGCAGATTTGCAAGCTAAGAAGGATCTGGAATCTAAGAAAAGAAAAGCTCTAAAGAAAGCACAGAAAAAGAAAAAGTAAGGAGGAATCTGATAATGGTATTATTTACAGGTTCAACAGTTGAAGAAGCAATCCAAAAAGGATTGAATGAATTAAATATTTCAAGAATGAAAGCTCATATCAAGGTTATTTCAAAAGAGAAAAAAGGTTTCTTTGGACTTTTTGGTAAGAAACCAGCTCAAGTTGATATCGAAGCAATTAGTGAGACAACAGTTGTAAAAGCAAATCAGCAAGCGATCAAAGGTGTCCCAAAAGAAATTAATGATCAAAATGATCCAGTTAAAACAGTCAGCGAAGCAACAGTTGATTTGGGACATGTAGTTGCAGCTATCAAGAAGATTGAAGAAGAAGGCCAAGAAATTTCTGAAGATGTCAAGGCTGAAATTCTTAAGAATGATAAAGAAGCTAGCACGATTTTAGAGGAAACAGGGCATATTGCAGTTTTAAAGGAATTGCAACCTGAGGAAACACAAGAAAATACTGACGAAGAGCAAAGTAGCGATTTAGATAATCTTGGTTTGAAAGTTGAACCAACTTATGACACTGAAAAGGTTGTTGAAGAAGTAACCAACTATGTTCAAGCAATCGTTGATGATATGGATGTTGAGGGAACCATCTCTAGCACATCTAACCGTCGCTCCATTAATATGCAAATTGACACTAACGAACCTGGTCGTATTATCGGTTACCACGGTAAGGTTTTGAAATCTCTTCAACTTCTAGCACAAAATTACCTTTACAATCGTTATTCAAAAACTTTCTATATCACTATCAACGTAAATGACTATGTGGAACACCGTGCAGAAGTTTTGCAGAGCTATGCGCAAAAATTAGCTACACGTGTATTGGAAGAAGGCCGTAGTCAGATGACAGACCCAATGTCAAGTAGCGAGCGTAAAATTATCCATCGTATCATTTCGCGAATGGAAGGGGTAACGAGTTACTCTGAAGGTGACGAACCAAATCGTTACGTTGTCGTTGACACAGAATAAAAAAATGAAAAATCAGGTTTTTCCTGATTTTTTTCTAGCTAATAAAGGAGCCATATGAACGAAATAAAGAATTATCTTGCTTATCAAGGGGAACAGTATCGAAATCCAGATAAAGCTGGAGATGAAAAGGATAAAATGCTAAGCTTGCGTAAAAAAGGGCAAGAAGCACGAAAGGGATTCACTTATCTAGCTGAGTGTTTTCAAACGAAGCATTCTGATTGGAATTTACATCCAACTAGCCATTGGATGAATCAAGCGCAGAGATTACGGCCTCACTTTTGGGCTTATTTACAGAGAGAGGGGCAGATTACGGAACCCATGATGGCCCTTCGTTTGTATGGAAGTCAGAATAATTGGGGAATCTCTTTAGAAGTTAGTTTTATAGAGAGAAAGAAAGATGAAGCTACCTTATCAAAACAGGCTAAAGTTTTGGATGTGCCAGTGGTTGAGGGAATCTATTATTGGGTTCAGAAAAACGATGAGAGTTACAGAGTGCAGGCTACCGAGGAGAATAGACAACTGTTGAGACGACAATTATCTAATCAGGAGATTCGCAAGGTATTAATAAAAGCTGATGTTCCAGTGACTGATGAGGAAAGTATGGATAAAGTTTTAGAAGGACTAGATAGAGCTTTTGAAACATTATTACCTTACTACTTAGCAACTAGAAATTAGCCTAATCGGCTGAGGCGTTTTATAGTAAATTGTTATATTGCTATTCTAGCCATTTTTTCATATAATAGAAGAATAGGATACGTGGTATACTTATCACATCAAAGAGAAAGGAAATTCTATGTCAAATCAATCTGTTAATGCGATTCGTTTTTTAGGTATTGACGCTATCAATAAAGCGAACTCAGGTCACCCAGGAGTGGTTATGGGGGCTGCACCGATGGCTTACAGCCTATTTACTAAAGAACTTCGTATCAATCCAGCTCAACCAAACTGGATCAACCGCGACCGCTTTATTCTTTCAGCTGGTCATGGTTCAATGCTCCTCTATGCTCTTCTTCATCTCTCTGGATTTGAAGATGTGAGCATGGATGAAGTGAAGAACTTCCGTCAATGGGGCTCTAAAACACCAGGTCACCCAGAATTTGGTCATACAGCAGGGGTTGATGCAACAACAGGTCCTTTAGGACAAGGGATTGCGACTGCGACAGGTTTTGCACAAGCAGAACGTTTCCTTGCAGCTAAGTACAACCGCGAAGGTTATAACATCTTTGACCACTACACATATGTTATCTGTGGAGATGGTGACTTGATGGAAGGTGTCTCAAGTGAAGCTGCATCTTATGCAGGTTTGCAAAAACTTGACAAGCTGGTTGTTCTTTATGATTCAAATGATATCAACTTGGATGGTGAGACAAAAGATTCATTCACAGAAAGTGTTCGTGACCGTTACAAGGCTTATGGTTGGCATACAGCCTTGGTTGAAGACGGAACAGACTTGGAAGCAATTCATGTGGCTATTGAAGAAGCTAAGGCTTCTGGCAAGCCATCTTTGATTGAAGTGAAAACTGTTATTGGTTATGGTTCCCCAAACAAACAAGGAACTAATGCCGTACACGGTGCCCCTCTTGGTGCGGATGAAACTGCAGCAACTCGCCAAGTACTTGGTTGGAACTATGAACCATTTGAAATCCCAGCGGAAGTTTATGCTGACTTCAAAGAAAATGTGGCAGACCGAGGTGCATCAGCATATGAAGCATGGACAAAACTAGTTGCAGATTATAAAAAAGCTCACCCAGAACTTGCTGCAGAAGTGGAAGCAATCATCGACGGACGCGATCCAGTTGAATTGACTCCAGAAGACTTCCCAGCTTTAGAAAATGGCTTCTCTCAAGCAACTCGTAACTCAAGTCAGGATGCCTTGAATGTAGTGGCTGCTAAATTGCCAACCTTCTTGGGTGGATCAGCTGACCTTGCTCATTCAAATATGACTTACATCAAAACTGACGGACTTCAGGACGATGCAAATCGCTTGAACCGTAATATCCAATTTGGTGTTCGTGAATTTGCAATGGGTACAGTTTTGAACGGAATGGCTCTTCATGGCGGACTTCGTGTTTATGGTGGAACATTCTTCGTCTTCTCAGACTATCTTAAGGCAGCGGTTCGATTGTCAGCTCTGCAAGGTCTTCCTGTAACTTATGTCTTTACCCACGATTCAATCGCTGTTGGTGAGGATGGACCAACTCATGAACCAGTCGAACACTTGGCAGGACTTCGTGCGATTCCAAACCTTAATGTTTTCCGCCCAGCAGATGCGCGTGAAACTCAAGCAGCTTGGTACCTAGCAGTGAAGAGTGAAAAGACACCAACTGCCCTTGTCTTGACTCGTCAAAACTTGACTGTTGAAGAAGGAACAGACTTTGAGAAGGTTGCAAAAGGGGCTTATGTTGTCTATGAAAATGCAGCAGACTTCGACACTATCTTGATTGCAACAGGTTCAGAAGTGAACTTAGCTGTTGCAGCCGCTAAAGAATTAGCAAGTCAAGGTGGGAAAGTCCGCGTGGTCAGCATGCCATCTACAGATGTCTTTGATGCACAAGATGCAGCCTACAAAGAAGAAATATTACCAAATGCAGTTCGTCGCCGTGTAGCTGTCGAAATGGGAGCAACACAAAACTGGTACAAATATGTTGGCTTGGATGGAGCAGTTCTCGGTATTGATACCTTTGGAGCATCTGCACCAGCTCCAAAAGTTTTAGCAGAGTATGGATTTACAGTTGAAAACTTGGTGAAAATTGTAAACAACTTGAAATAAGAAAAATCAGAGCTTTGCTCTGGTTTTTTATTGACCTAAAACTAAGGTGCAATCTTGTAAAAAATAGTGAAATTTGATATAGTAGTTTTATCTGAATGACAAAGGAGAAAATACTATGAATCCCAATTTAACATTTGTGATTATGCTTGTAGTCATGTTTGGATTGATGTTCTTTATGCAACGTTCTCAAAAGAAACAAGCTGAAAAACGCATGGAGAGTCTCAACAAACTTCAAAAAGGCTATGAAGTCATTACCATTGGTGGTTTATACGGTACAGTTGATGAAGTTGATACTGAAAATAAAACGATCGTACTAGATGTAGACGGAGTATACTTGACTTTTGAACTTGGAGCAATCAAGTCTGTCTTGCCACTGAAAGAAGCTGTCACACCTGAAGGTACAGTTGTTGACGGCGAAAGCGCGATTGAAGAATAAAACGGGGTGGATCTCATTCCCGTTTTTCTATGAAGATGAGGAACAATGATGAAAAAGGTTGTTTTTGTTTGCCTTGGTAATATTTGCCGTAGCCCTATGGCAGAATTTGTAATGAAATCTTTAACTGATGATTATGAGATTGAAAGTCGAGCAACTTCTTCTTGGGAGCACGGCAATCCAATTCACAAAGGAACTCAGGAAATCTTTAAAACTCATGATATTCCTTATAATTCATCAAAAGCATCACAACAAATCTCTAAGGCTGATTTTGAATATTTTGACTATATCATCGGAATGGATGAATCCAATCTTCTTGACTTGACAAAGATGTGTCCTCAGGAACATCATCATAAGATAGAGGCATTTGCTTCTGAAAGTGTTCCAGATCCATGGTATACAGGTGATTTTGATGAAACTTATCATCGAGTTTTAGACGGCTGCAGAGCATGGCTAACTCGTTTAGAAAATGAGGCAAAAAATGGATAATCTAAAGAAACTCTATGATAAATACAGTGTCTATATAACACGTCCTCGTTTAGAAATTGCGACAGTAGTAGTCATAGTCCTTTGTGCAATTTTTGTATTTGTAGGGAATATGCCAAAACAAGGAGTCTTAAAGCTAGATGGTGATTCACTTGTATATGATGGGAGCATCGTCCGTGGGAAAATGAATGGTCAAGGAACAATGACCTTCTCAAATGGCGATACCTACACTGGGGAATTTAAAAACGGAGCATTTAACGGGCAGGGGACCTACCAAGCTAAGGATGGTTGGGTTTATGAAGGCCACTTTGTTAATGGTCAAGCCGAAGGTAAAGGGAAATTAACTACTGAGCAAGAAGTTGTTTATGAAGGTGACTTCAAGCAAGGACTATTCCAACAAGCACAATAACCTCCTAACTCGGAGGTTTTTTATTAAGAAGAAAAGTAAACGTTTTCTCAAATTTGCTATTGGAAACATCATTAAAAAAGTTTGTGAAATAAAATAATTTCAATAACATTTTCACAAAGATTAGTAAAAGAGTGCATAAAAACAGTAACTTAATAAAAAATTCACAATAAAATGAAAATTCTTTGTGAAATACCTATGAAACTGTTTACAAAGTATAAAAAAATTGTTATAATGAACTTGTGAAAAAATTAACAAAGGGTTTTCCCTTAAAGACAATGGAGGAAAATATGGCTGATAAAAAAACCGTAACACCTGAAGAAAAGAAACTTGCTGCTGAAAAGCATGTAGATGGTTTAGTACAAAAAGCTTTAGTTGCGCTAGAAGAAATGCGTAAATTAAATCAAGAACAAGTTGACTACATCGTAGCAAAAGCATCTGTAGCTGCCCTTGATGCGCACGGAATTCTTGCTCAGCACGCAGTAGAAGAAACTGGACGCGGTGTGTTTGAAGATAAGGCAACAAAAAATTTATTTGCCTGCGAACACGTAGTTAACAATATGCGTGGTGTCAAAACAGTTGGAGTTATCGAAGATGATCCAGTTACAGGTTTGACTAAGATTGCTGAACCTGTAGGTGTTATCTGCGGTATCACTCCAACAACAAACCCAACTTCAACAGCTATTTTCAAATCATTGATTGCTTTGAAAACACGTAACCCAATCGTTTTTGCCTTCCACCCATCAGCGCAAGAATCATCAGCTCACGCAGCACAAATCGTTCGTGATGCAGCAATTGCAGCTGGTGCTCCTGAAAACTGTGTTCAATGGATTACAAAGCCTTCAATGGAAGCAACTGGAGCACTTATGAACCACGAAGGTGTTGCAACTATTCTCGCAACTGGTGGGAATGCTATGGTTAAAGCTGCATACTCATGTGGGAAACCAGCTCTAGGGGTAGGTGCCGGGAACGTTCCAGCCTATGTAGAAAAATCAGCTGACCTCCGTCAAGCTGCTCATGATATCGTTATGTCTAAATCATTTGATAACGGTATGGTCTGTGCGTCAGAACAAGCAGTTATTATCGATAAAGAAGTTTACGATGAATTTGTAAAAGAATTCAAGTCATATCACACTTATTTTGTAAACAAGAAAGAGAAAGCTCTTCTTGAAGAATTCTGTTTTGGTGTGAAAGCTAACAGCAAAAACTGTGCGGGTGCTAAACTAAACGCAAACATCGTTGGTAAACCAGCTGCATGGATTGCGGAACAAGCTGGATTCAGTGTTCCAGAAGGAACAAATATCTTGGCTGCAGAATGTGCAGAAGTAGGACCAAAAGAACCATTAACTCGTGAAAAATTGTCACCAGTTATTGCAGTTCTAAAAGCTAAAGATACTGAAGATGGTCTTAAAAAAGCACGTCAAATGGTTGAGTTCAACGGGCTTGGCCACTCAGCAGCTATCCATACAAAAGATGAAGCTCTTGCTAAACGCTTTGGTACAGAAATCAAAGCAATGCGTATTATCTGGAACTCTCCATCTACTTTCGGTGGTATCGGTGACGTATACAATGCCTTCATTCCTTCATTGACACTTGGATGTGGTTCATATGGTCACAATTCAGTTGGTGATAACGTGAGTGCAATCAACCTTCTAAACATCAAGAAAGTAGGGAAACGTAGAAATAATATGCAATGGTTTAAAGTTCCTTCAAAAATTTACTTCGAACGCAATTCTATCCAATACCTTCAAACCTGTGAAGATATTGAACGCGTTATGATCGTCACAGACAAATCTATCGAAAAACTCGGTTTCGTTCAACGTATTATTGACCAATTGAACAAACGTAGCAACCGTGTAACTGTCCAAGTCTTCTCAGATGTTGAACCAGATCCAGATATCACAACCGTAGAACGTGGTACTGAAGTGATGAGAGCATTTGAACCAGACACAATCATCGCTCTTGGTGGTGGTTCACCGATGGATGCTGCTAAAGTAATGTGGCTCTTCTACGAACAACCACAAA
The DNA here is from genome assembly GCF_001839505.1 of Streptococcus sp. HMSC34B10. Classification (NCBI taxonomy): domain Bacteria; kingdom Bacillati; phylum Bacillota; class Bacilli; order Lactobacillales; family Streptococcaceae; genus Streptococcus; species Streptococcus sp. HMSC34B10. The sequence goes on from NZ_KV841546.1 coordinate 78,816, forward strand.
TCGACTTCCGTGACTTGGTTCAAAAATTCATGGATATCCGTAAACGTGCCTTCCGCTTCCCATCACTTGGTAAGAAAGCGAAGTACATCGGTATCCCAACAACTTCAGGTACAGGTTCAGAAGTAACACCATTTGCCGTTATCTCTGATAAGAAAAACAACCGTAAATATCCATTGGCTGACTACTCATTGACACCAACGATTGCGATTGTTGACCCTGCTTTGGTTGAATCAGTTCCTGATTTCATCGCAGCTGATACAGGTATGGACGTGTTGACTCATGCTACTGAAGCTTACACCTCAAACTTCGCTAACGATTATACAGATGGTATCGCGCTTCAAACAATCAAGCTTGTCTTTGAATGGTTAGAAAAATCAGTTAAGACAGCAGACCCAGAAGCTCGCGAAAAAATGCACAATGCATCTACAATGGCTGGTATGGCCTTCGCTAATGCCTTCCTTGGTATGAGTCACTCAATGGCCCACAAGATTGGTGCTGTTCACCATACTGTTCACGGACGTACAAATGCAATCTTGCTTCCATACGTTATCCGCTACAACGGTACTCGCCCATCTAAGACTACTACATGGCCTAAATACAACTACTGGAAAGCTGACGAAAAATTCCAAGATATTGCTAGAATGCTTGGCTTGCCTCACTCAACTCCAGAAGAAGCAGTTGAAGCTTATGCCAAAGCGGTTTACGATCTTGGTGTTGCAGTAGGTATCAAGATGAACTTCAAGGATCAAGGAATTGATGAAAAAGCTTGGAAAGATAGCTTGCATGAAATTGCTTTGCTTGCATATGAAGACCAATGTTCACCTGCAAACCCACGCTTGCCAATGGTAGCTGACATGGAAGAAATCATGGCAGATGCTTATTATGGTTATGCAAAACGTCCAGGACGTCGTAAATAATAGATTATCAGCCTAGAGACAGGGGAAATCCTGTCTCTTTTTTGATTATTCATGAAATCAAAAGGTTTATAAGGAAATATAATAAAATAGAGTGAAGGCTTTTACTATGGTGTCTTAGTAAAATAAGTGGAATTGAAAAGTATAAAACTAAAGTGAAAATCAACGCCCGTACTTGCAATTTAACTTAAATAGTTATATAATAAAGTTGTTGAAAGGTGATTTGTAGTGATTCAAGTTACTCTTTTCACAATAAAATTTTTCATGATTTTCATAAGGAGGAAATCACTAATGGTAGTTAAAGTTGGTATTAACGGTTTCGGTCGTATCGGACGTCTTGCTTTCCGTCGTATCCAAAACGTAGAAGGTGTTGAAGTTACTCGCATCAACGACCTTACAGATCCAGTTATGCTTGCACACTTGTTGAAATACGACACAACTCAAGGTCGTTTCGACGGTACTGTGGAAGTTAAAGAAGGTGGATTCGAAGTTAACGGTAAATTCGTTAAAGTTTCTGCTGAACGCGATCCAGAACAAATCGACTGGGCTAACGACGGTGTAGAAATCGTTCTTGAAGCAACTGGTTTCTTTGCTACTAAAGCAGCTGCTGAAAAACACTTGCATGCTGGTGGTGCTAAGAAAGTTGTTATCACTGCTCCTGGTGGATCAGATGTTAAAACAGTCGTATTTAACACTAACCACGATATTCTTGATGGTACTGAAACAGTTATCTCAGGTGCTTCATGTACTACAAACTGTTTGGCTCCAATGGCTAAAGCTCTTCATGACAACTTCGGTATCGTTGAAGGTTTGATGACTACTATCCACGGTTACACTGGTGACCAAATGGTTCTTGACGGACCACACCGTAAAGGTGACCTTCGCCGCGCTCGTGCTGCTGCAGCTAACATCGTTCCTAACTCAACTGGTGCTGCTAAAGCAATCGGTTTGGTTATCCCTGAATTGAACGGTAAATTGGACGGAGCTGCTCAACGTGTTCCTGTACCAACTGGTTCAGTAACTGAATTGGTAGCAGTTCTTGACAAGAACGTTACTGTTGATGAAGTAAACGCAGCTATGAAAGCAGCTTCTAACGAATCATACGGATACACTGAAGATCCAATCGTATCTTCTGATATCGTAGGTATGTCATTCGGTTCATTGTTTGACGCAACTCAAACTAAAGTTCTTGACGTTGACGGTAAACAATTGGTTAAAGTTGTTTCATGGTATGACAACGAAATGTCTTACACTTCACAACTTGTTCGTACTCTTGAATACTTCGCTAAAATCGCTAAATAATTCCTGAGTCAATCAAAGCAAGGCCGACTGGCCTTGCTTTTTGCTTATAATAAAAATGGATGATGAAATCATCCATTTTGTTTTAATTCTCTTTCAAATGTATCTGATAGCCCAGTAAAGCTTAATTTTTTTAAAGTTAGAGGGTGGATAAAGGATAGCTTAAATGCGTGAAGCATCAGTCTGCTAGTTTTAGAATGTGGGTTGTAGAGGGGATCTCCGAGGATTGGGTGCCCGTGGTGAGATAGATGGACTCGAATCTGATGAGTTCGTCCTGTTTTCAATTTACAGCGAACGAGACTGGTTTTGTTTTGGAATTGCTTCAACCGAGTTACTTGGGTTTCAGCGCATTGACCGTTTTTCTGGTCAACTATCCGTTTTCTACGATCATGGCGATTGCGACCGATTTTGTCTCGAAAGATAAGTTCTTTAGACTCTATTTCACCGGCCGCCACAGCCCAGTATTCTCGGGAAATTTCTTTTTTCTCTAATAATCGGTTTAGGATGGGGAGTATGAATGGATTTTTAGCAAATAGTACGAGACCACTCGTTTCCTTATCTAGCCGATGAACAACATAGCAAGTTTGACCCACATAAGCGCTGACATGATTTAGAAGGGCAATCTCATCAGGCTGATTCCCATGTGTTTTCATACCTTCAGGTTTATTGACGATAATTAAATGTTGGTCTTGATAGATTTCTTTTACAAGTTTGGGGTCTCCCGGAGTAATTTCTTTTACAGGATAATCTTCCTCGTCAAAAATCAATTGACATTCATCTCCTGCTTTGATAGTTTGGTGCCAGTGAACCTCTTCTTGATTAATGAGGATATGTTTTTTAATCCTCAAAAAATGACGTATTTTTCGAGGGATTAACAGTTGTTCTTCCAGAAACAGCTTGACCGACATTTCAGGCAGAGAATCGGGGATAGTAAAGTTAAATTTCATACAGATATTGTAACAAAAATTAGTTTATTTGGACAGGGGGATTAGCTAAATTCTTGTCTTCCTATGGGGAAGATGATAAAATAAACGCATGAAATTAGATACATTATTTGAAAAATTTCTTTCTTTATTTAAAAAAGAAGAATCTGAAATCGAAGAAACAGAAATAAATGAAATTGAACAAGAAGATAGTGAGTCTGGTAATTTACGACGTTCAAGAGCAGGGCGAAAGAAAGCTGGCTCGGTTGGTCCTATTCGAAAATTCTGGCGCCGATATCATTTGACAAAAATCTTTTTGATTCTTGGGCTCAGTGCAAGCCTGTTTGTTGGAGTCTATTTATTTGCCCTAGCAAAATCGACAAATGTTACAGACTTACAAAACGCTTTAAAAACTCGTACTCTGATTTTTGACAGAGAAGAAAAAGAGGCAGGAGCCCTGTCAGGGCAAAAAGGGACCTATGTCGAACTTCCTGAAATTAGTGAAGATTTGCAGAATGCTGTTATTGCGACAGAAGATAGAAGCTTCTATAAAAATAGTGGAATAAACTATGGCCGTTTTTTCCTAGCTATTCTAACAGGTGGTCGTTCAGGTGGTGGTTCTACAATTACTCAGCAGTTGGCAAAGAATGCCTATCTTTCACAAGATCAAACTGTGCAGAGAAAGGCCAAAGAATTCTTTCTTGCTTTAGAATTAACCAAAAAATACAGTAAAAAAGAAATTCTAACCATGTATTTGAACAACGCCTACTTTGGAAATGGAGTTTGGGGTGTTGAAGATGCTAGTAAAAAGTACTTTGGAGTTTCAGCTTCTCAATTAACGCTTGATGAAGCCGCCACTTTAGCAGGTATGCTTAAAGGACCAGAGCTATACAACCCTTTGAATTCAATTGAAGGCTCTACTAATCGCAGGGATACTGTTTTGCAAAATATGGTAGCAGCTGGCTATATTGATAAGAATAAAGAAGCAGAAGCTGCGGGTGTTGATATGGCATCTCAACTTCAGGATGCTTATGAAGGGAAAATTTCAGACTACCGTTATCCTTCCTATTTTGATGCAGTCGTTAATGAAGCAATTGAAAAGTATAATCTAACTGAAGAAGAAATCGTTAATAACGGTTATCGAATTTATACGGAATTGGACCAAAATTACCAAGCTAATATGCAGGTCATCTATCAAAACACCTCTCTCTTTCCGACGGCAGAAGATGGAACTCATGCCGAGTCTGGTAGTGTAGCTTTGGAACCAAAAACAGGAGGAGTACGTGGAGTTGTTGGCCGTGTGGCAGGTGCTAACAAACCTGGTTTCCGAAATTTCAACTATGCAACCCAATCCAAAAGAAGTCCAGGTTCCACTATTAAACCTTTAGTTGTATACACACCAGCAGTCGAAGCAGGGTGGGCTTTAAATAAAGAGTTGGATAATCATACTATGGAATATGGGAACTACAAAGTTGACAACTACGCAGGAATTAAAACGTCACCAGAAGTTCCAATGTATCAAGCTTTAGCTCAATCTTTAAACCTTCCTGCAGTAGCAACGGTCAAGCAACTTGGTATCGATAAGGCTTTTGAATCAGGCGAAAGATTTGGGCTTGACTTGGCAAATGTTGATCGTGTGTTAGGAGTAGCTCTGGGTGGTGGTGTGGAAACAAACCCGCTACAAATGGCACAGGCTTATGCAGCATTCGCAAATGAAGGTTTGATGCCTGAAGCGCATTTTATTACTCGAATTGAAAATGCAAGTGGGCAAGTAATTGCTACCCATAAAAATTCTCAAAAACGAGTAATTGACAAGTCAGTAGCTGACAAAATGACCAGTATGATGCTAGGAACTTTTACAAATGGTACAGGAGTTAGTTCTTCGCCTGATGGCTATGTTATGGCTGGGAAGACTGGGACAACGGAAGCAGCATTTAATCCAGTGTATACAAGTGACCAATGGGTAATAGGGTATACGCCTGATGTAGTAATTAGCCATTGGCTTGGTTTCCCAACTACGGACGAGAACCATCATCTAGCAGGATCGACTTCGGATGGTGCGGCGCATATTTTTAGAAGTATGGCTGAAACACTTCTCCCCTATACCCCAGGAAGCACTTTTACTGTTGAAAATGCTTATAAGCAAAATGGTATTGCACCTAAAAATGTTCGAAATCAAGCAAATGAAAGAGGTAATACACAATCAAGTGATAACATTGCTGACATTCGAGGCCGGGCTCAGAATCTCATCGATGAGGCGGGACGAGCAATTTCAGATGCTAAGATTAAAGAAAAAGCACAAACAATCTGGGACACAATAGTAGACTTGTTCCAATAATCCTTATATGAAATGGCAAGAATAATATCTTGCCGTTTTTTGTATCCTGAAATGACTGAAAATGTATCTAAAAGGCATGTAACCATTCCAAAAGCTTGAGCTTAGATAAGTAAAACAACAAAATAAAAGTAAAGATCTCTACAATATATAACTCTGCTATACTGTATGTAGAAAAGGAGAGTAATGATGTTAGAAAAAAGTTACCAAGAAGTAAAAGCTATCGTACACAAGTGTCGGAAAGAGTACTATCTTCATTTATGGGAAATAGAAGATTGGGATCAGGAAGGAATGATTTGTCTTCATGAATTATTGGAAAACTATCCAGAATTCAAGAAGAAAAAAGATAAACAATTCTATATCTACTTTAAAACAAAATTCCGAAATCGAATTTTAGATGCTATTCGAAAGCAAGAAAGTCATAAAAGAAAATTGGATCGGCAAGTTTATGAAGAAGTGAGTGAGATTAGTCACCGGTTAGGTGAAGGGGGGCTATTGTTGGATGATTCCTACGCCCTCCAAGATATGCTGAAGAGCTATCAAGCTGGATTAGGAAAAGAGAAACTGGAGCATTTCGAGCGATTGTTAGCAGATGAACGCTTTAAAGGTAGAAAAGCAATGCTTAAAGAACTGCGATTTATCCTAAAAGATTTCGAACCAAAGTAGTAAAAACATTCGAAAACCAGTTGACAAGATTCTAAAAGTGGGTATAA
>NZ_KV841547.1:0-5067 GCF_001839505.1 Streptococcus sp. HMSC34B10
TGACTGTGATATACTAATATAGTTGTCGCTCAAGGTAGAATGAGAGGCAAAGACCTTTGAAAACTGAACAAGACGAACCAATGTGCAGGGCACTATAACGGAAGTTATAGTACTGAACAATGAAAAAAAACAATAAATCTGTCAGTGACAGAATGAGTTTAAGACAAACTATTATTTTAATGAGAGTTTGATCCTGGCTCAGGATGAACGCTGGCGGCGTGCCTAATACATGCAAGTAGAACGCTGAAGGAGGAGCTTGCTTCTCTGGATGAGTTGCGAACGGGTGAGTAACGCGTAGGTAACCTGCCTGGTAGCGGGGGATAACTATTGGAAACGATAGCTAATACCGCATAAGAGCAGTTGTTGCATGACAGCTGTTTAAAAGGTGCAATTGCACCACTACCAGATGGACCTGCGTTGTATTAGCTAGTTGGTGAGGTAACGGCTCACCAAGGCGACGATACATAGCCGACCTGAGAGGGTGATCGGCCACACTGGGACTGAGACACGGCCCAGACTCCTACGGGAGGCAGCAGTAGGGAATCTTCGGCAATGGGGGCAACCCTGACCGAGCAACGCCGCGTGAGTGAAGAAGGTTTTCGGATCGTAAAGCTCTGTTGTAAGAGAAGAACGAGTGTGAGAGTGGAAAGTTCACGCTGTGACGGTATCTTACCAGAAAGGGACGGCTAACTACGTGCCAGCAGCCGCGGTAATACGTAGGTCCCGAGCGTTATCCGGATTTATTGGGCGTAAAGCGAGCGCAGGCGGTTAGATAAGTCTGAAGTTAAAGGCTGTGGCTTAACCATAGTACGCTTTGGAAACTGTTTAACTTGAGTGCAAGAGGGGAGAGTGGAATTCCATGTGTAGCGGTGAAATGCGTAGATATATGGAGGAACACCGGTGGCGAAAGCGGCTCTCTGGCTTGTAACTGACGCTGAGGCTCGAAAGCGTGGGGAGCAAACAGGATTAGATACCCTGGTAGTCCACGCCGTAAACGATGAGTGCTAGGTGTTAGACCCTTTCCGGGGTTTAGTGCCGCAGCTAACGCATTAAGCACTCCGCCTGGGGAGTACGACCGCAAGGTTGAAACTCAAAGGAATTGACGGGGGCCCGCACAAGCGGTGGAGCATGTGGTTTAATTCGAAGCAACGCGAAGAACCTTACCAGGTCTTGACATCCCGATGCCATTTCTAGAGATAGGAAGTTACTTCGGTACATCGGTGACAGGTGGTGCATGGTTGTCGTCAGCTCGTGTCGTGAGATGTTGGGTTAAGTCCCGCAACGAGCGCAACCCCTATTGTTAGTTGCCATCATTCAGTTGGGCACTCTAGCGAGACTGCCGGTAATAAACCGGAGGAAGGTGGGGATGACGTCAAATCATCATGCCCCTTATGACCTGGGCTACACACGTGCTACAATGGCTGGTACAACGAGTCGCGAGTCGGTGACGGCAAGCTAATCTCTTAAAGCCAGTCTCAGTTCGGATTGTAGGCTGCAACTCGCCTACATGAAGTCGGAATCGCTAGTAATCGCGGATCAGCACGCCGCGGTGAATACGTTCCCGGGCCTTGTACACACCGCCCGTCACACCACGAGAGTTTGTAACACCCGAAGTCGGTGAGGTAACCATTTGGAGCCAGCCGCCTAAGGTGGGATAGATGATTGGGGTGAAGTCGTAACAAGGTAGCCGTATCGGAAGGTGCGGCTGGATCACCTCCTTTCTAAGGATAAGGAACCCTGTACGTTGGTCTTGTTTAGTCTTGAGAGGTCTTGTGGGGCCTTAGCTCAGCTGGGAGAGCGCCTGCTTTGCACGCAGGAGGTCAGCGGTTCGATCCCGCTAGGCTCCATTGGTGAGAGATCACCAAGTCATGCACATTGAAAATTGAATATCTATATCAAATAGTAACAAGAAAATAAACCGAAAACGCTGTAGTATTAATAAGAGTTTATGACTGAAAGGTCAAAAAAGTAAGGTTAAGTTAATAAGGGCGCACGGTGGATGCCTTGGCACTAGGAGCCGAAGAAGGACGTGACAAACGACGATATGCCTTGGGTAGCTGTAAGTAAGCGATGATCCAGGGATTTCCGAATGGGGGAACCCAGCAGGTACTACCTGTTACCCATATCTGTTAAGGATATGAGGAGGAAGACGCAGTGAACTGAAACATCTAAGTAGCTGCAGGAAGAGAAAGCAAAAGCGATTGCCTGAGTAGCGGCGAGCGAAACGGCAGGAGGGCAAACCGAAGAGTTTACTCTTCGGGGTTGTAGGACTGCAATGTGGATTCAAAGATTATAGAAGAATGATATGGGAAGATCAGCCAAAGAGAGTGAGAGCCTCGTATTTAAAATAGTCTTTGTACCTAGCAGTATCCTGAGTACGGCGAGACACGTGAAATCTCGTCGGAATCTGGGAGGACCATCTCCCAACCCTAAATACTCCCTAGTGACCGATAGTGAACCAGTACCGTGAGGGAAAGGTGAAAAGCACCCCGGGAGGGGAGTGAAATAGAACCTGAAACCGTGTGCCTACAACAAGTTCGAGCCCGTTCATGGGTGAGAGCGTGCCTTTTGTAGAATGAACCGGCGAGTTACGATATGATGCGAGGTTAAGTTGAAGAGACGGAGCCGTAGGGAAACCGAGTCTGAATAGGGCGGATTAGTATTATGTCGTAGACCCGAAACCATGTGACCTACCCATGAGCAGGTTGAAGGTGAGGTAAAACTCACTGGAGGACCGAACCAGGGCACGTTGAAAAGTGCTTGGATGACTTGTGGGTAGCGGAGAAATTCCAAACGAACTTGGAGATAGCTGGTTCTCTCCGAAATAGCTTTAGGGCTAGCGTCGACATCAAGATTCTTGGAGGTAGAGCACTGTTTGGGTGAGGGGTCCATCCCGGATTACCAATCTCAGATAAACTCCGAATGCCAAAGAATTATGGTCGGCAGTCAGACTGCGAGTGCTAAGATCCGTAGTCGAAAGGGAAACAGCCCAGACCACCAGCTAAGGTCCCAAAATAATTGTTAAGTGGAAAAGGATGTGGGGTTGCACAGACAACTAGGATGTTAGCTTAGAAGCAGCTATTCATTCAAAGAGTGCGTAATAGCTCACTAGTCGAGTGACCCTGCGCCGAAAATGTACCGGGGCTAAAACAATTTACCGAAGCTGTGGATACCTTTATAGGTATGGTAGGAGAGCGTTCTATGTGTGGAGAAGGTGTACCGTGAGGAGCGCTGGAACGCATAGAAGTGAGAATGCCGGTATGAGTAGCGAAAGACAGGTGAGAATCCTGTCCACCGTAAGACTAAGGTTTCCAGGGGAAGGCTCGTCCGCCCTGGGTTAGTCGGGACCTAAGGAGAGACCGAAAGGTGTATCCGATGGACAACAGGTTGATATTCCTGTACTAGAGTATGTAGTGATGGAGGGACGCAGTAGGCTAACTAAAGCAGACGACTGGAAGTGTCTGTCTAAGCAGTGAGGTGTGAATTGAGTCAAATGCTTAATTCTGTAACATTGAGCTGTGATGGGGAGCGAAGTTTAGTAGCGAAGTTAGTGATGTCACACTGCCAAGAAAAGCTTCTAGCGTTTAACATACTCTACCCGTACCGCAAACCGACACAGGTAGTCGAGGCGAGTAGCCTCAGGTGAGCGAGAGAACTCTCGTTAAGGAACTCGGCAAAATGACCCCGTAACTTCGGGAGAAGGGGTGCTGACTTTCAGTCAGCCGCAGTGAATAGGCCCAAGCAACTGTTTATCAAAAACACAGCTCTCTGCTAAATCGTAAGATGATGTATAGGGGGTGACGCCTGCCCGGTGCTGGAAGGTTAAGAGGAGTGCTTAGGAGTAATCCGAAGGTATGAATTGAAGCCCCAGTAAACGGCGGCCGTAACTATAACGGTCCTAAGGTAGCGAAATTCCTTGTCGGGTAAGTTCCGACCCGCACGAAAGGCGTAATGATTTGGGCACTGTCTCAACGAGAGACTCGGTGAAATTTTAGTACCTGTGAAGATGCAGGTTACCCGCGACAGGACGGAAAGACCCCATGGAGCTTTACTGCAGTTTGATATTGAGTGTCTGTACCACATGTACAGGATAGGTAGGAGTCTATGAGATCGGGACGCCAGTTTCGAAGGAGACGTTGTTGGGATACTACCCTTGTGTTATGGCCACTCTAACCCGGATAGGTGATCCCTATCGGAGACAGTGTCTGACGGGCAGTTTGACTGGGGCGGTCGCCTCCTAAAAGGTAACGGAGGCGCCCAAAGGTTCCCTCAGAATGGTTGGAAATCATTCGCAGAGTGTAAAGGTATAAGGGAGCTTGACTGCGAGAGCTACAACTCGAGCAGGGACGAAAGTCGGGCTTAGTGATCCGGTGGTTCCGCATGGAAGGGCCATCGCTCAACGGATAAAAGCTACCCTGGGGATAACAGGCTTATCTCCCCCAAGAGTTCACATCGACGGGGAGGTTTGGCACCTCGATGTCGGCTCGTCGCATCCTGGGGCTGTAGTCGGTCCCAAGGGTTGGGCTGTTCGCCCATTAAAGCGGCACGCGAGCTGGGTTCAGAACGTCGTGAGACAGTTCGGTCCCTATCCGTCGCGGGCGTAGGAAATTTGAGAGGATCTGCTCCTAGTACGAGAGGACCAGAGTGGACTTACCGCTGGTGTACCAGTTGTCTTGCCAAAGGCATCGCTGGGTAGCTATGTAGGGAAGGGATAAACGCTGAAAGCATCTAAGTGTGAAACCCACCTCAAGATGAGATTTCCCATGATTTTATATCAGTAAGAGCCCTGAGAGATGATCAGGTAGATAGGTTAGAAGTGGAAGTTGTGTGAGCAATGGAGCGGACTAATACTAATAGCTCGAGGACTTATCCAAAGTAACTGAGAATACGAAGCGAAGGTTTTCTTGGGATTTGAATAGATATTCAATTTTGAGTTTGTATGACTCAGAGTTAAGTGACGATAGCCTAGGAGATACACCTGTACCCATGCCGAACACAGCAGTTAAGCCCTAGAACGCCGGAAGTAGTTGGGGGTTGCCCCCTGTGAGATATGGAAGTCGCTTAGCT
>NZ_KV841548.1:0-131238 GCF_001839505.1 Streptococcus sp. HMSC34B10
TTTTACCTGTCTACTTGACAGGGGGCATATCATTATCCAGTGTTTTTTTGTTTCTTTATGTTTCTTTACGCTTCTTAAAATGCTCCCTGCAGGAATCGAACCTGCAACTACTCCTTAGGAGGGAGTTGTTATATCCATTGAACTAAGGGAGCTAGAGAAAAACCCTGCCGAATGAGCAGAGTTTTATTGTCGAATTAACGACGGATTTCTTTGATACGAGCAGCCTTACCTTGAAGAGCACGCAAGTAGTACAATTTCGCACGACGTACTTTACCGTAACGAACAACCTCAATCTTTTCAACACGTGGAGTGTGGATTGGGAAGATACGTTCAACACCGACACCGTTAGAGATTTTACGAACTGTGTAGTTTTCTGAGATGCCAGCACCTTTACGTGCAATAACAACACCTTCAAAGATCTGAACACGTTCACGGTTTCCTTCGACAACTTTCGCGTGTACACGAACAGTGTCACCAGGACGGAATGAAGGGATATCTGTACGAAGTTGACCTTCAGTCAAGCTTTGGATTAATGGATTCATTTTATTCTCCTATCTTTGTCAATCTTGAGGAACCTTCCTCAGCGGATAAACTGTATTTTTGTGCGTCCATTACACACAAAGTCTAGTTTATCAGATTTCTTTGAAAAAGTAAAGAAGTTTATAGCAGATTTGCTATAAAAAATGCAAGAAAACCAAGCAAGTAGGTTACTAGTAAATAACTAAAAAACGCCTTCTTGTCACTTAGGAGCCTTTGGAGCTCATCATTCAAAGTTGAAAAAGTCGTCAAACCGCCACAAAAACCAGTTGCAAGGACAGTATAGACTTCTTTTGACTCCACATGACTGTAAAATAATCCAATCAAAAAACAGCCTAGAATATTAGCTATGAGAGTTCCTAGAGGTAGTACTGAACCTTGATTATAACGTGAAAAGAAATAACGCACAAGGGCACCCAGTCCACAAGCAAGCATTAGATATAATACTACCATTTCTTCCTCCCTAAAATATAGGCCAATACGAGCCCACCACCGACACTCAACACTAGATAGATAACCAAACTGACATATCGCTCTGTGCTCATCAATCGATCAACGTCTACTATTAGACTAGAAAATGTCGTTAAACCGCCACAGAAGCCTGTTCCAAGAGCTAGAACAAGTCCTTTACTGGTTCCCTTATAAACTAGATACCCCTTTACGAGATAGACAAGACAGAAAATCCCTAGATAGTTGACAACTAATGTTCCCCAAGGGAAGTCTGGACTAGCTGGTAGCCATTTGGAAATCAGATAACGGACGAGTCCTCCTAACATACCAGCTAGAAAGATTCCTAGTGTATAGAATTGTTCTTTTTTCATTTGATGTTTTTATCCTGATAATCACGCGAACGTTTGAGAATATCTGAAAAAGTCTCAACGATTGTTTCTTCGTATTTTTTATTGCTGATACGACTTCTGACTTTTTCAAAGATAAGTTCTTCTCTTTTGGTATCCAAGATTGGTTTTCCTGTAGCCTTTTTATAAGCAACTACGTCTTCAACTAGATGCATTCTTTCTTCCAACAGTTGGACGATTTGGCTATCTATTTCGTCAATTTCTTGTCTAATCTTATCTAAATCCATCTTGTCTCCTTATTCATTTCTGTAATGAAAACTATAAATCCTCAAACAGTCCGAAAAACAAAACTCCTCGAAAATAAAAACTGTGCCAACCTTTTCCAGTCAGCACAGTCAGAGGTCTATCCTACTTTAGCAGCTAACTCTTCTGCGAATTGCTCCAAGCGTTCGATATCTTCTTCTTCAGCAGAAAGATCTACTTTGACACATTCTGAACCCTTTTCAGCTCCTGTTGCGACAAACACACGATCAAAGTCGTCAACAGCTTTACAAAATTCATCGTAGAAGGTATCACCTGAGCCAACTACTCCATAGATTTTACCATTCAAGTTGAGATCTGCTAGGTCTTCGTAGAAGTCCATCATCTCATCTGGCAATTCTCCATCACCATAAGTATAGGTCGCAACAATAGCGATATCTGCTTCTAAAAAGTCAGAAGCGTCCACAGTTGTACACTCATCAACATCGACATCTAAACCTAATTCTCTTAATTTATCTGCTACAATATCTGCGATTTCTTCGGTATTACCGGTCATGCTGGCAAATACAATTTTTGCTAATGCCATATCGTCCTCCTCAATTAATCTTTCTCCATTATATCACATCTTTTTCATTTTAAAAATAAAAATTCTTATGCTACAATGAAATGAGAAAGAAACGAGGTTACTTATGGAAATTTGTCACCAAATTTTAGAAAAAATCAAAGCATACGATACGATTATTATTCACCGTCATATGAAACCAGACCCTGATGCTCTAGGAAGTCAAATGGGACTTAAGTATTTACTTGAAAAACATTTTCCAGATAAACACATAAAGGCGGTAGGTTTTAATGAACCTACACTTACCTGGCTAGCTAAGATGGATACTGTTGAAGATAGTGATTACCAAGGGGCCCTCGTGATTGTCTGTGATACTGCAAATACTGCACGAATTGATGACAAACGCTATGACAAAGGTGATTACCTTATCAAAATCGATCATCATCCAAACGACGACCAGTACGGAGATCTCGCATGGGTTGATACAAACTCTAGTAGTGCGAGTGAGATGATTGCTCTTTTTGCTGAAGCTACAAATCTTGATTTATCAGACTATGCTGCTAGATTACTATGCGCTGGAATTATTGGCGATACAGGACGTTTTCTATATCCTTCTACCTCAGTCCGTACCTTGCGTATCGCTAGTCGCTTGAGAGAGCACAATTTTGATTTTTCCGAATTAACACGGAAAATGGATACTATCAGCTTTAAAATCGCTAAATTGCAAGGCTACGTTTACGATCACTTGGAAGTGGATGAAAATGGCGCTGCTCGTGTCACTCTTACTCAAGAAGTATTACAAGCTTATAATGTAACTGATGCTGAAACAGCTGCCATTGTAGGTGCTCCTGGTCGCATTGATAGTGTGAGCCTTTGGGGAATCTTTGTGGAACAAGCAGATGGCCACTATCGCGTACGTCTCCGCAGTAAATTTGTCCCAATTAATAATGTCGCAAAAGAACATGATGGTGGTGGTCATCCACTAGCAAGTGGCGCCAACTCCTACAGTTTAGAAGAAAACGAACAAATCTACCAAGAATTAAAAAACTTAGTAAAAAACTCATAAAACACTTGCCAAATCTTTTAATATCTGATAGACTAGTAAGGTAACAATCTATGGCTCGCAAAGAGACCATGGCAGAAAGGAAATATTGCAAAATGAAAAAAGATATCCATCCAGAATATCGCCCAGTTGTCTTCATGGACACTACTACTGGTTACAAATTCCTTAGCGGTTCAACAAAACGCTCTAGCGAAACAGTCGAGTTCGAAGGCGAAACTTACCCATTGATCCGTGTGGAAATTTCATCAGACTCACACCCATTCTACACTGGACGTCAAAAGTTCACTCAAGCAGATGGACGCGTGGATCGTTTCAACAAAAAATACGGTCTCAAATAATCAACCGCATTCCTTACATAAGGTTGAACAAAAACAACTTCGATTCGGAGTTGTTTTTTTATTGCTTTCATGAGTTTCATCGATTGACAATTTCAAATGTAGTCCCACTAGAAATACTATTTTATCTTCTCCTGCCCTTTTTTGCCCCCTACACACAAAAAAAAGCCTGTCACACAAACTCAAGTGCTTGATATGACGGGCTTTTTATAAAATCATTATTTAACTGCTTCTTTAAGAGCTTTACCAGCTTTGAATGCTGGAACTTTAGAAGCTTTGATTTTGATTTCTTTACCAGTTTGTGGGTTGCGGCCTTTACGAGCTGCACGTTTACGAACTTCAAAGTTACCAAAACCGATCAATTGAACTTTTTCACCAGCTGAAAGGAATTCAGTTACAGCTGCGAATACAGCGTCAACTGCTGCTGCTGAATCTTTCTTAGTCAATTCTGTAGCTTCTGCTACTTTAGCGATCAAATCTTGTTTGTTTGCCATGTTAATGAATCCTCCAAAATTATTTCTAATTAACACTTATAATCATAACCTAAAATTCCTTTTAGGTCAAGTCAAAAAGTTCCATTTCTTTGATTTTTCTTCATTTTTTTAGGAATTATAGTGAATTAAGATAGCCCAAGCGTTTTCACCAGTGTGAGTTTGGATAATTGATCCTGTTTCAAGAACTGAAATTGGCTTTTCAACATAAGGTTGAAGAACAGCTTTCATCTCATTTGCCCATTCGTTTGTACCGGCATAAGAAATACCAATCTCTGCCACCGAACGTTGTGACAAGGTCCCTACTAGCTCATCCAACCATTTCTTAAAGGTTTTGGCACCTCGTCCCTTAACAATCGGTTGAAGCTCATCACCTTTCATCTGCATAACTACACGAATATTGAGTAACGAGCTTATTAGACCTGTTACACGACCAATACGCCCACCCTTAACAAGGTTTTCCAAAGTAGAAACACCGATGTAGAGTTCTGTATTATTTTTTACTTCTTCTACACATGACAAGATGGTTTCTAAGTCTTTTCCTTCTTGAGCCAATCTAGCCGCTTCTACTACTTGAAACTTTAATGCCTGATCCGTAAATGAGCTATCCAAAACAGTCACATCAGCTGTTGATAGACTTGCTCCTTGGCGAGCTGCTTCTACAGTCCCTGACAAAGCATGAGACATGTGAATAGCTAAAATCTGACTACCATCTTTACCCAAATCATCAAAAATTTCTGCAAAAAGTCCCACAGGTGGTTGACTAGTCTTAGGAAGATTTTTACTTGCTTGCATCAAGCGAAGAAATTCTCCCTCTTCAAGATCTGCATCTGAATAAAGGACACTATCAATCATTACAGATAGAGGAACAATAGTAATATCTAATTCTTTAACCACTTCTGGTTCTATGGTAACAGACGAATCCGTTACAATTTTTACTTTTGTCATCATTCAAATCTTTCTATTTTTACATATTGTAATTATTCAACTTTACTATAACAATTATATCAAAAAAAAATAAAAAATTCACACTCTACTTATCTATTTTAATTACTTATTCTATAATTATTCTTTCGAAGTGTTTCCCAAAAAAATAATCGCCTGTTTAAGGGCGATTACAATCAATATCTTAGAGTAAATGATCATATAATTCCTGCATTTGCATATCGTCTGGTACTAAGTGAAGATAAATTTGGATGTATTCTTTTGCTTCTTCTAGCTTACCTAGTTCTCTGAGTAAATAGATAAATTGTTCCAAAAATTCTGGATTATCCTTGAGTTCAGGAAAAAGTTTCTCATATAGCTCGTATGCTGCATCTAACTCTTCTGTCTCTTGATAGCTTCTTGCAATTATCCATTTCGTTAAGAGATTTTCAGGTTCATACGTTTCTAAAGCTAGAATATCTTCGTATCTTTCTTGTTCTTGGTAGATGGTAGCTAAGCGTAGCAAAATTTCTTCCTGGTCATCAGCATTCTCTTGTGCTTGTAGTAGATATGCTTCTGCTTGTTCCGGTTGATGCAATTCATAAGATAGCTGAGATGCAAGGAGTAAAAGCCGAGTTTCAAAAGGATTTTTTGACAAGCCCTGTTGAGCTATTTTAAGAGCCTCTTCTGTCTGATGCTCCTGATGCAGTGCCTGACTATAGCCGTACTCGTATCCTTCGAAATCTGGAGAAATCGTATCTAACTGCTTAAAGAATAAGGTTGCTTTTTGATAGTCCTCTTGGTCTAAATAGATACTTGCAAGTTCATAGGCTGTTTGGTCATCATATTCTAACTCTAGGGATTTTTCTAAAAACTCAGTAGCAGACTCGAACTTTCCAAGTCGTGCATAGGCAAGACCAATTCTCTGATAGGTCGAAATTCCAGTTTGATCGTAGATAGCACGATTATCAAGTTGAGCATAACCCTTAATGGCCTCTAAATCGTTTCCTAGCTCGCTGTCTAGTTCAGCCAGTCCAAATATCAAGAGAGGATCATCAGAGTAGCTACGAGCTTCTAAGAGCTTCTCACGCGCAACATCAGTCAATCCTTCCATCTGATATAAATCTGCTTTTAAGGCAAGTGCTGATACATACCATTCGCTTTCTGGACCGATATTTTCTAAATAATCAAAAGCCTCCTCAATCAATCCATCCTCACCAGCTATTGCAGCTAGATTGATGTATACTTCTGGAAATTTTGGTGCTAGTTTCTCGTAGATTTGTGCTGCCTGAGGATAGAAGCCGATCCCTTCTAGATATGCAGCCAGTTCCAAAAGAACATTATCTGAATCTTCTTTTAGCGCCTTTTGAAAAAAAGAATCTGCACTTGATAAGTCTTGTTGTTCTAAAGCCTCAAGCATCTGTTGACTATTATTCACGATCAGACTCCTCTTTCGGTTGTTCATAAAGTCCACTTACTTCTGTGTACCAATCAAAAATAGCTGAAATGACTACTTTTGCAGAAGCATAGATTGGAATCCCAAGTAGTACTCCCCAGATACCAAACATAGAACCTGAAGTCAATAGAACAAAAAGTATGGTAATTGGATGAATATTCAATTGGCTTCCTAAAATCAGTGGTGAAACGAAACGACCTTCAATGGTTTGTTCAACAATAAAAACTACAATAACCTTTAGAAGCATGATTGGTCCTGCAATTAAGCCAAGGACAAGTGCAGGAATCATGGCAAGGAAACTTCCAAGATAAGGAACAAGATTTAAAAATCCTGCTGTAATACCTAGCACCACTCCATATCGAAGCCCTATTATCTTAAAGAAGATGATGAACATGATAGCTACAATAACAGCAACAGTAATTTGCCCTCTAACGTAGTTAGCAAGTTGTTGGTTTACTTCCGATAGAACCTTACCTACTGGTTCTCTCAATTTATTTGGTAAGAACTGAGTGATATAATTTCTTAAACCTTTTCCATCTCTAAGAAGATAAAAGAGCATAAAAGGCATGATAATCAAAGCGACAATTACTTGAGACGTTCCGCTAATAAGAGCACTCACCCAGTTAACAGCTTTGGAAGAAATATTACTTGCCCAAGCAGTTGCTTGTGTTGAAAATTGAGCTAAAACCTGTTCCAATTGGGGTCTAAAGTCATCTGGCAAACGCTTAGTTACAAGGTCATCAATAACTTTATCAGCATCTTCCAAATAACTTGGCACATTTTGCGCAAAAATGACTACTTGACGTTGCAGATTTGGGATTGCAACAGCTAGACCAACAATCAAGAGTATGGCGATAATGACGAAAATAATACTAATGGCTAAGACACGATTTATCTTGTGCTTCTCCATGAAATCTACTAATGGATTTAAGAGATAGAAAAGCAATCCTGATAAAATAACAGGCAACATCACAACAGATAAAAAGTCTATAACAGGTATAAATAAAAAGCTAATCTTACTGAGAATAAAAATATTGAGACCTAATAATAAGGTTACTAAGAAGACTGTGATAGCTTTATTATCTAAAAACCATGTAAAAAACCAAGATAAGTGAAATTGTTTCTCTTTTTGTTCCATATTTTCTTCCTTTCCTTTGTCCTAACATTATACCATTTTTTAAGAAAAATAAGGGGTTTTTATAGTGTTTTCGTTGAGGAGAAATTTATATTTTCCTAATCTGGATGCTCACTATTTTCACCTGAGAATTTTCATCTAGTAAACCTTTTTATGTTATAATGGAAGTATATTTTTTTAGAGGTATGTACATGAAAAAAACAGTCTATTTTGGAACTTATACTCGTCGTATATCCCAAGGGATTTACAAGGCTGAATTTGATACCGAGACAGGTCAATTAGCAAATTTAGAACTCTTTGCAGCAGAACCAAGTCCAACCTATTTAGCATTTGACAAAGACCAACATTTATACACTGTTGGAAGTCACGATGGCAAAGGTGGTATTGCAGCATTCAAAACTGATGGTAGCCTTATCAATCATGTAGTTGAAGAAGGTGCTCCCCACTGTTACGTTGCAGTTGATGAGAAACGTAGCCTAGTTTATGGTGCCAACTACCACAAAGGTCAAGTTTTGGTATACAAACGAAACGAAGATGGCAGTCTCGAATTGGCTGATAAAGTTCAACATGAAGGCCATGGTCCACATGAAAACCAAACTTCTCCCCATGTTCACTTTACAGATTTAACACCAGATCAATACTTAGTCACTTGTGATCTAGGTACTGACGAGGTCACTACCTATGATGTTGATTCAGAAGGAAAATTAAGTCCACTAGCAACCTACAACTGTAACCCTGGTGCCGGTGCTCGTCACCTTGTTTTCCACCATCACTACAAGATTGCTTATCTCATTTGCGAACTCAATAGTACAATTGAAGTGTTGATTTACGATGGAGTTGGAGCATTTGAAAGAATGCAAACTATCTCAACACTTCCAGAAGGCTACAATGATTTTAATGGTACTGCTGCTATTCGTCTATCAAAAGATGGTAAATACCTCTATGCTTCTAACCGTGGGCATGATTCTATTGCTGTGTATAGAATTTTAGCAGATGGAAGCTTGGAGTTATTAGAGATTGTACCAACTCATGGACAAAACCCACGTGATTTTGATTTATCTCCTGATCAAGAGTTCCTCATCGCGGTTCACCAAGATTCGGATAATGCGACTGTCTTTAAGCGTAATCCTGAAACTGGTCGACTTGCAGAACTTTCTAATGACTTCCATGTACCTGAAGCAGTCTGCATTAGCTTTACTAACTAACCAATAACAAAAAAGAACTTGAACAAACATCAAGTTCTTTTTTAGTTTATAGTTTATTTCCGACATTGATACGGTTAATGGCACGTTGCAATGCAATCTTAGCACGGCGCTCTTGGTCAATCAAATGTTTATCTTGTGCTTCTTCGATTTCACGTTCAGCACGAAGCTTCGCACGTTCTGCACGACTAACATCGATATCACGAGCTCGTTCAGCTGAGTCTGCAATGATAGTAATGACATCATTTGCAATCTCAATGATTCCCCCGTTTACTGCTATCCAGTTCACATGAGTATCATCATCGATACGTTTGACTTTAACTTCATCAACTGCTAATACCGCAATCATATTTTGATGTCGTGGCAAGATCCCCATCTCACCATCCAGAGTTCGAACTGATACAAAGCTGGCATGGTGATCATAGACGAGGCCATCTGGTGTCACGATCTGGACAGTTAACTGAGCCATAGGTCACCTCTTAAAATCCCATTTTTTCAGCCTTAGCAATAACATCTTCAATTGAACCTACTCCACGGAAGGCGTCTTCTGGGAGATGATCGTATTTCCCTTCAAGAATTTCCTTAAATCCACGAACTGTTTCAGCTACTGGAACATACGAACCTGGTTGACCAGTAAATTGTTCCGCAACGTTGAAGTTTTGTGAAAGGAAGAATTGAATACGACGTGCACGAGCAACCAAAGTCTTTTCTTCATCAGAAAGTTCATCCATACCAAGGATAGCAATAATATCTTGCAATTCATGGTAGCGTTGAAGGACACGTTTAACCTCAGCAGCAACTGCATAGTGTTCTTCACCAACGATTTCAGGTGCCAAGGCACGTGAACTTGAAGCAAGAGGGTCAACGGCTGGGTAAATACCCAATTGAACCAATTTACGTTCCAAGTTAGTAGTAGAATCCAAGTGAGCGAAGGCTGTTGCTGGCGCTGGGTCAGTATAGTCATCTGCTGGCACGTAGATAGCCTGGATAGAGGTTACAGAACCTTTCTTAGTTGACGTGATACGTTCTTGCAATTGACCCATTTCTGTTGCGAGTGTTGGTTGGTAACCAACGGCTGATGGCATACGACCCAAAAGGGCAGATACTTCTGAACCAGCTTGTGTGAAACGGAAAATGTTGTCAATGAAGAGAAGAACGTCTTGACCTTCTACATCACGGAAGTATTCAGCGATTGTCAAACCAGTAAGGGCAACACGCATACGTGCTCCTGGTGGTTCATTCATCTGACCAAAGACCATGGCAGTCTTTTCAATAACTCCAGATTCCTTCATTTCCCAATAAAGGTCATTCCCTTCACGAGTACGTTCCCCAACACCAGTAAATACTGAGATCCCACCGTGTTCTTGGGCAATGTTGTGAATCAATTCTTGAATCAAGACGGTTTTACCGACTCCGGCACCACCGAAGAGTCCGACTTTACCACCTTTAAGGTAAGGTGCAAGAAGGTCGATAACCTTAATCCCTGTTTCTAGAATTTCTGAAGAGGTAGACAACTCATCAAAAGTAGGGGCTTTTTTATGAATTGGCTGACGCTCTGCATCTTCTGTAAATGGAGCTTCCAAGTCAATGGTATCTCCCAAAACGTTGAAGACACGTCCTAAGGTTTCTTTACCTACTGGTACAGAGATTGGACGTCCTGTGTCCAAGACTTCCATTCCACGAGTCAAACCATCTGTTGATTCCATGGCGATGGTACGAATCATACCATCTCCCAACTCTAAGGCTACTTCAAGGACGATTTTTGTTTTCTTTTCGTCATTTTTGTAGACGACAAGTGCATTGTTTATCTCAGGTAGTTTTTCGCCTGCTGCAAACAAAACGTCTACAACGGGTCCGATAACCTGAGCAATTTTACCTGAACTCATCTCCTTCTCCTATTCTATATAAGATACTGTTGTTCCTAGTTTAGCTAGGTCCTAAGTTCATTGATTTTAGCAGGATAGCTTTATTCTAGAGCACTAGCTCCTGCCACGATTTCTGTGATTTCTTGTGTAATCGCCGCCTGTCTGGCACGGTTATACTGAATGGTCAAATCATTAATCACTTTTTTAGCATTATCAGTCGCTGTTTGCATAGCTGTCATACCAGCAGCATTTTCAGCTGTTTTGGCATCAATAATAGCACCATAAATCATGCTCTCTGCAAACTGTGGCAATAGTTGATCCAAGATTTCTTCTCGACTTGTTTCAAGATCAAAGGTCAAGCTATAGTTATCATCCGCTTCATTTGGATCCAAGTCCACGATAGGAAGCATCTGTTCCACACGCATTTGACTGGTCAAAGTATTCACATGGTGGTTATAGCAAACATAAAGCTCATCGAAAAGTTCATTTTGATACATTTCAATTGTTTTAGTGATAATCTTATGAACCTCATCAAAGCTTGGTTGACTTGCAAGGCCGCGTAATTCATAGATTGGTTGAATTCCACGAGCTTTAAAGAAGTCAGCCCCCATACCACCGATACAGATGACTTCAAAGTCATCACCATTTGGGTGGTATTCCTTCTGAAGTTCCATGACAGCCTTCAAGATTGAGGAATTATATCCTCCAACAAGACCACGGTCAGAAGTTATGACGATATAGCCTGTTTTCTTGACAGGGCGACTAATCAACATAGGGTTTGTTGATCCAGCGGCACCATCACCATGAAGGATATCTGTAACTAGCTTACGCACCTTTTGAGCATAAACCTGGAAGTTACGAGCAGCTTCTTCCGAACGACCTAACTTGGCAGCAGAGACCATCTGCATAGCATTAGTAATTTGACTAGTATTTTTTGTTGAGGCGATTTTTGTTTTAATATCATTTAGAGATACTGCCATTTGACACCTCTATTCTTATTGGAAGCTTGATTGATTGAGAAACTCAGTAATCGCAGCATCCAAGACTGCTTCATCTGGCAAGTCTTTTGTTTCACGAATGGTTTCCAAAATCTCAGGATGCTGAGCATCAAAGAACATATGGAACTCTTCTTCGAAACGAACGATATCGTCTACAGGAATTGTATCCAAGAAACCATGGGTCAAAGCATAGAGAATCGTTACTTGTTTCTCAACAGGTAATGGTTTGTGAACGGGTTGTTTCAATACTTCTACAGTACGACGACCACGGTTCAATTTAGCCTGAGTAGCCGCATCCAAGTCTGACCCAAATTTAGTGAAGGCTTCCAACTCACGATATGAAGCAAGGTCGATACGAAGTGTACCAGCAACCTTTTTCATAGCTTTAATTTGAGCAGAACCACCAACACGAGATACAGAAGAACCCGCATCAATGGCCGGACGAATACCCGCATTAAAGAGACCATCACCAAGGAAGATTTGTCCATCAGTGATAGAAATTACATTAGTTGCGATATAGGCTGAGATATCTCCCGCTTGAGTTTCGATAAACGGCAATGCAGTGATTGACCCACCACCAAGTTCATCTGAAACTTTGGCAGAACGTTCAAGCAGACGACTGTGAAGGTAGAAGACATCCCCTGGGAAGGCTTCACGACCTGGTGGACGACGGAGCAAGAGAGAAAGTTCACGATAAGCTACCGCTTGTTTAGATAAGTCATCATAAACGATCAAGACATGCTTACCTTGGTACATAAATTCTTCTGCCATAGCAACCCCTGCATAAGGTGCAAGGAAAAGCAATGGAGAAGGTTGTGAAGCTGATGCTGTCACAACAATTGTGTAATCCAAAGCTCCGTACTGGCGAAGTGTTTCTACTTGTGTACGAACGGTTGATTCTTTTTGTCCAATCGCAACATAGATACAAATCATATCTTGACCCTTTTGGTTCAAGATAGCATCAATTGCGATAGTAGTTTTCCCTGTTTGACGGTCACCGATAATCAACTCACGTTGACCACGTCCGATTGGAACAAGGGCATCAATAGCTTTCAAACCAGTTTGCAATGGTTCTGATACTGATTTACGTTGCATTACCCCAGGTGCTGGTGCTTCAACTGGACGAGTCTTGTTTGTGTCGATTGGACCAAGTCCATCTACGGGACGACCAAGTGGATCCACGACACGTCCAATCAAGCTATCACCAACTGGAACTTCCATGATTTTTCCTGTACGACGAATGGTGTCGCCTTCGCGGATATCTGTAAAATCTCCAAGGATGATAATACCAACATCTGTTGATTCTAAGTTTTGCGCCATACCATAAGAGCCGTTTTCAAAGATTAACAACTCTCCACTCATGGCATTTTCAAGGCCATGAGCACGCGCAATTCCGTCCCCGATATAGGTTACAACACCTGTTTCAGTCACATCAAAATTGGGTTTGAAATTTTCAATTTGTTGCTTAATTAAAGCGCTGATTTCTTGTGCGTTAATTGCCAAAAGAACACCACTTTCTATTTCAAATTTTCCTTAACAACTTTAAGTTGTTGTTTAATACTAACATCAATTGTCTTATGATTGGCGATAATGACAAAACCACCGATTAAACTATCGTCGATTTCTTCTTTAATGCTACGCACTTTTAAAGACATCTTTTTCTCTATAATAGGAAGTAGACGGTCTTTCTGTTCATCAGTCAGAGGATGAGCAGACATAATCGTTACTTCAAAACGATTCGTTTCTCTCTCAAGACGGTTTAAACAATCTACAATCACATCGTAAAAAAGATTTGAGCGATGATTGTACAACAGAACTTGAATGAAGTTTTGTACTAATGGTGATGCAGAGTCTTTGAAATAACTAACTGTTTTTTCCTTGTCAGACTCATCAACATCTACCTGAGCCAAAAAAGAAGGTAAGTCTGTTTCTTCAGCAACTTGTTTGATTTGAGTCAAGTCTGAAAAGATACGGTCTTCTTCTCCTTTTTCAATCACCAATTGGACAAAAGGCATGCTGTATTTTTCAATTACCTTTACTGTCTTTTTGTCCATTAAGCTTCTCCTAGCTGATCGATATACTGATCAATGAGTTCTTTGTGGGCATGACCATCAAGGTTTTGTGAGATAATTTTTCCAGCTAGACTTACTGTTAAATCTGCTACCTCACCTTTAACGCTTTGCAAAGCCTCAGCTTTATTTTGAGCAATTTCTTGGTTTGCTTTATCTTTTAAGCGTCCAGCTTCAAGCTTAGCTTCTGCTAAGATATCAGCTTTACTTTTCTCAGCTGTATCCTTTGCATTATCAATGATGGTCTTAGCTTCCTTACGGCTTCCAGCCAATTCATCTTCACGTTTTTGAGCAAGAGTTTCCGCTTTTTGACGGGCTTGTTCAGCTCCATCAATATCAGCAGCAATTTTCTCAGCTCGTTCTTCGAAGATACTTGTCAAATTTGACCACGCGAATTTTTTGACTAAGACGATCAAAAGGATAAAGGAGCCAGCAATTAAAATAAAGTTACCAATTAATTCACCTACTGTTACGTGCATCAGTTACTCCTTTCTACTCTTCTTCATCATTTATTTTATGTCCTAAATACATAGAAGACAATACTGTGAACACATAAGCCTGTACACAGGAGATGAACACAGAAAATGCCGTCCAGACAAGATTGGTAACAAATGCGACTGGATACCAATACAGTGCCTGATGAGAAAGAATAATTAGCAAGCTTGCCATCACTTCTCCGGCAAAGATATTCCCGAACACCCGCAAAGCAAGTGATAGGAAATTTGTGACTTCTTCAAGGAGATTCATCGGTGTCATAAAACCTGGGGTTGCAAAACCTTTCAGATATTGTTTAACACCACGACGACGAATTCCTTCGATATGGGTCATCAGGATAATTCCAAATGACAAAGCCAAGTCAAACTGGAGATTTGCTGTTGGCGATGTCCAAAGGTTTGTCCCATCTGTAGTTTGAATTTTTGCCATCAAACCAAGATTATTTGCGATGACCATAAAAAGAAACAAACACAAATAAAAGAGTGAGTAATCTTTCATGTACCGTGAACCTACGTTAGGTTCTGTAAAACCGACTACAAAGTCATAGAGATACTCTAGTACATTTTGCTTTCCCTTGGGTTTTACCGTCATGTTGCGACTTGCCCAATAGATAAAGCCAAAAATAACTGCCACAGACAACAAGGTCAAGGCTGTCAAGGTTAAATCAAAGGTAACAGGACCAATATTGATGGTTGGATTGATACTTTCTTCCATCTAGAATCCTCCCTTTTCCAATTTATACTTCTTTTTATTTGATGATAAATGAAAAGACAAGAGTTACAAAGAAAGTTCCTTCAATAAAGGCAATCCCCATGATCATCAAGCTACGTAATTGAGGGATGATATCTGGTTGGCGTGCTGCAGATTTGAACAAACCGTTCATCAAAAATCCTTCTGCAAGAGATACCCCCATACAGGCAAGACATAGACCAAAAAATGTTAAATTCATGACGAATTCTCCTTTTTATTTAATTTTTACTTAATTAGTTTAGTCCTAAAATTTTGATTTGTCAACTTTTTACTAATGTTGAAAGCGTTTCTCATTACTAATTTCCATTTTTTCGATTTTCAAGACTATCATATAGAAAATGTTATCGTATTTTCAGACCTATTTCGCTTTTTTCTTTATTTTCTGAAAATGAAAACCCGAGTTTTACAACCCGGATTTATCGTCTCTTATTTAAAATAATAGGAATAGTGACTCTGGCAAGCAGGATTAAATGCAGCTTTACAATAAGGACAGTTTCCCTTCCCTGAATACTCCTCATAGGTTAGTGTTTTCTTGCAGGAACCACATAAGACGGGCCTATCTCCTTTTAGACTTAAAGGGTAGGGAGAAAAAATGTGCTCCTCTATCTCATTGTGACACTGATAACAGGCGTAATACTTTTTACACTCGTAACACTGAAGCGCTACAATATCTTTATCACTATGGTAATGAACACATCTGCTTTCATCGTCCACTAGTAATCCCTGAGCTTGAACCATTCTTTTTCCTTATCTAGGCACGAACTGTGACGCTTGTTCCATCTTCTTTGTAAAGGTTAATCAGTCCTTCTTTCAAGGCACGTACCATATCCCCGGCTTGCACTGGTTGAGGAACCTTGATAGTCAAAAGTTCCATTGGGTTTGGTGCACGATCGATTTTATTTCCTTTAGCATCATGAAGATCTTGAATATAAGTTTCAAAATGACGGAAACCTGGTCCGTAAAATTCAACTTGGTCACCTTCGTTGATGACATTCCGTTGACGAATAGTTGCTGTTTGTGTTGCATCATCATAAGCTACTACTTCAGCAACAAACTTGTATTCTGGAATCTTACGACGTGCTCCGAACAGTTGTTCATTTTCAGATGGTGTTCCGTAGTAGAAACCTGTAGCCAATTCACGTTGGGCAACCTTCCACATTTCATCAATCAAGTCTTGCTTAATAGCTTCAAACTTTTCAGGACTCTCAAGATAGGCATCAACAGCAGCCTTGTAACAGTTTGTTACTGTTGAAACATAGTGGATGGATTTCATGCGACCTTCAATCTTAAGACTATCCACGCCATTTTCAATCATATCTGGGATATGGTCAATCATAGACATATCAACTGCAGACATAGAGAATTCTTCAGGAATTTCTCCCTTGAGACTCTTACGTTCTTGACCAAATGGCATATCATAAAGGTCGTATTTCCAACGGCAAGATTGAGAACAACCACCACGGTTGGCATCACGCATACTCATGTGGTTTGAAAGAGTACAACGACCAGAGTAGGAAATACACATAGCTCCGTGTACGAAGGCTTCGATCTCAACGTCTGTGCGTTTGCGGATTTCTGCCAATTCTTCCATAGAGACCTCACGCGCCAAAACGACACGCGTCAAGCCAAGTTCTTTCCAGAATTCAAGAGTTTCATAGTTAGTCGCACTAGCCTGGGTTGAAAGGTGGATTTCAAGTCCTGGAGCTTCTGTTGCTGCAATCATGATTAGGGCTGGATCAGACACGATAACCGCTGCAATCCCAATATCACGTAATTTACGGAACCATTCTCCCGCTCCCACTTCATTTCCTTCGTGCATGACCATATTAGCTGCTACATAGACTTTAGCGCCATATTTAGCAGCAAACTGTACTCCTTCTTCCATCTGTTCGAAAGTGAAGTTCCCTGCACGGCTACGAAGACCATAGGCCTGACCACCGATAAAGACAGCATCTGCTCCATATTGAACAGCTACTTTTAGTTTTTCAAGTGTTCCTGCAGGTGATAAAACCTCAGGACGTTTCAAAGTTTTTGTCATGTTTTCTCCTATTTGCAATATAAAAGTTTGACACTAATCTTTACCATTTTATAGCAAAAAGGTTTTAAAATCAAGTTTTGATTGATTGTTTAGACAATTTTAATTTTCTTCCAAAATCTAAAATCATCGAACTGTTTCAATTTGCCAAGAACTCCAGCCTCTAAAACGTATGGCTCCCTTTGTGTCGGTTTTGTAAATTGAATTCTCTATATTTTTATCTTCTTGGTAATTCTCCCCATTTTTAACTTTAAATGTTTTTTTCTTGTCTACTGAAATAACTGTAACTTTGGGTTGAAAGGTTTTGAATGCTTCGATATCTGAATTTTTCTTAGATGATTTCTGATGATTTATCACTACATCTGCTTGGAATTTTGGATAATGACTCGTTAAGAACTTCTCCTCTGTATTTCCTGTAACTAGAAAGGTTTGATTTAATAGCTTCCCGTACAAGGCAATTGAGCCCTTATTTTCTCTGTTTTGGCTAGCAATTACTTCCAAACTACTCCCAAAAATAGATAACTGCTGTCCTGTTTTGATAACACCTACCTTGACTTTGCTTTCAGTTAGCTTATCCATAAATTCTCTCTGTGATAGTATTTCTTCAGTTACTAGAATCTCTCTAAGCACGAAGGCTTTACCAATTTCTAGTAGATGGTCTAGTTGCTTAGGTTCACTATCCGTTAAAACAAGTTGATCAATCTTTGCCACACCTCGACTTTTCAGATAAGGAATTAAACTACGTTTGGCATTGCTAGTTGTGACTTTCTCTTGCCATGCTTCTTTCTTTTCGCGTTCAGATTTTTCTCCGACATCCAGTAGGATAGTCTTTCCTGTCGTGTCTCTTAGAAAAATACTCCGCCCCTGTTCCATATCCAGGACTGTGATTTCATTTTTCATGGGATGTTTGGTTATAAAAAAGAGCGAAATGACAACTATGACAAGCATAGATATTTTTTTCAAGTTTTTTCGATAGTCATAGATGAGAGCTAGAGTAATCAAAAGAAGGATTAAAATCCAAAGACTCGGTTGTCCAAAAACAAGAGGCCTCGTAGATAGCTGAGAAATATAGCGTATGATGTTTTCTAACCATTCAAAGAGAAAGTTGAACTGGGTGATGGGATATATAAATGACAGACAGAAGAGAATCGATAAGAGTGGTAACAGGATCGTATCAAATAAGAATGAAAAGGCAAAGGTCAAGAGTATAGACCACGGTTGGAATTCAGAAAAGTAAAAAGATAAAATTGGCAGAATACCCAAAGAAATGATGCAACTCTCTCTAACTAGTCCCTTTATTCCTTCTACTTCCTCACCAGTCATGGTCAGGATAAAGGCATAAGCACAGGAAAGAACTCCCCCAGCAGTTAAGAAAAAGTTCGGCATGATAAGAAATAGAATAAGAA
Organism: Streptococcus sp. HMSC34B10; assembly: GCF_001839505.1. Classification (NCBI taxonomy): domain Bacteria; kingdom Bacillati; phylum Bacillota; class Bacilli; order Lactobacillales; family Streptococcaceae; genus Streptococcus; species Streptococcus sp. HMSC34B10. Next base: position 18,382 of record NZ_KV841548.1, read on the forward strand.
TCGTCAAAGCAAAATTATCCAGCCCCTTGAAGCCATGTTGAGCCAACAGTTTTTGTAGTAAGCTACGAATAACAGAGGCTGAAAATCCTGTCAAACCTGCATAGACCAAAGAAAATGGATAGGCAAGCCATTTGAACTTTTCTTGGGTCAATCCCAATCGTAAGAATAACTTCTTGAAAGCATCCATGAAAAATCCGACTTGCATTCCTGACAAAGCAAAAAGGTGAATAATCCCTAGACTAGAGTAGAGTTCATTCATTTCCTCAAAGTCGGTGTCCAAATGACCCAATAAGAGTCCCGTCATATAATTGCGCATGGGGTCAGGAAAATTCCTTTTTATCCAGACAACTGCTTTTCTCCGCAAGCTGGATAGATTTTCACCTATATCCCAGCTGGATGCTTTCTTTAATTCAACAATTTCCGAGATAGTTAAGCTCTGATAAATTCCCTGCGTTTTGAGATAGTTTCGATAATCAAATCCAGCAAAATTATTTGCTCCTTGAGGAATAGCTAGCTTTCCTTTTACTACTATCTCATGCAGTTCAGACAACTGCTGAAATTTTTCTTTTTCAGATTCTGACTGGAGTTTATAATAGACCTGAAAAAGTCTACCATCAGCCTTACCACGAAAAGAGAGACTATCACCATTCACCTTGATGGTATCTGGTAAGACTCGGACTGTATCAACTGTATTGACTAGATGTTGACTCACTTCTTCTTGCTGCCATTTTTGAAATACAAACCAACTCCCAAATAGGCTACAAACCAATAGAACCTTGACCACAGTCTTCCACGGAAATTGCAAAAATAGACAGATGACTAGAAAAACAAGTCCTAGCAAAGCAAGGAAGGAAGCTGAAAAAATAGCATAGTAAAGCCAAAGCAACAGAAAGCTGAGATAGATTTTAGGGATAGGGAAACGATTAATCCACTGTAACATAGTCTTTCAACTTTTCTATCGTCTTTGCACCAAACCCAGAAATTTTCTTGAGGTCATCAACTGACTTAAACTTACCATTGGAATCACGATGGTCGATAATATCTTGAGCACGTTTTGAACCTAGTCCTTTAACTTGTTTAAGCTCCTCCAAACTAGCTTTATTGAGATTAACTTTCTTATTTCCCTTGCTGTTAGAAGCACTTGATGGCGTTTCTTGACTAGTCGCTTCTTCCTTAGTTGGAACATAGACAAGTGTTTCGTCACTAATCTTCTGAGCAAGATTGATAGACTTACTATCAGCATTATCTGTCAGTCCGCCCGCTTTTTGAACAGCATCATTGATCCGACTTCCAACTGGCAAATCGTAAAGCCCTGGTGCTTTAACAGCTCCTTTCACATCGACAGTGATCAGATCTTGCTTAACAGACTCTTCTTTCTGGTTTTTGTCTTCCTTTTCATCCGTCGAATCCTTTGGAATAGTGGTAACTTCTGTTTGTGCCTTTGTTTCTTTAGCAGGTGCTTGAGCGACTGGTTTTAGGAGGAAAAATCCACCTAAAACCAGACCCAAACCAGCACAGATGACAATGATTTTATATTCTTTGATTTTCTCGATAAGTTCTTCCATATTTTCTCCTCTCTTAGCTTATTCGTAAGAGAAAGAAAAAAACAGCTGAAAAATCTTTTCAACTGCTTACTTATTTGCAAAATAATCTTCCTTGGTCAAGACATAATGTACACGTGTTACAATTCGTCCCGGTTCTTTTTTGTCCATTCTGGCATATGGTTCTTCGTGAGAAAAGTGCATGCCTGATTTCTCCATCACCTTTCCTGACGCAGGATTGTCTTTATCGTGAAGGGCGGTCAGCTTATTCATCCCTATCTTTTCAAAAGCTAGTTCAATCACGGCACGATTGGCTTCTGTCGTCAAACCTTGGTTCCAATATTTTTTGTTGATAATGTAACCAATAGCTGCCTTCTTAAGAACGGTATCCATCTTGTGCAAATCAATAGTTCCGATGAACTCCCCCGTACTTTTTAGTTCAATTCCCCAACGTCCCAAGGGACTAGCTAAGTAAAACTGAGCAATATTGTTCTTAGTTTCCTCTAAACTTTGATTGGTTGGAAAAGTGTAGCGCGTATTTTCCTTGTCAGAGGCATATTCAAACATGGCTTCTGCATCGTCCAAAGTCACAGGTCTGAGCACCAAACGATCCGTTTCTACAATTGGATACTCTGCAAATTTAACAAGAATCGATTCCATTCTCTTTCCTCCATTTCATGAGAATTTCTACTTAATATGGCACAAAAAATGAAGAAAACAAGAATATTCTTAGAGTTTAAAAAAATTAAATAGAAATTGACCATCTTTCAAACCGAGGTCAGAAATCTGTTTCTTCTTTAGCTTCCTCATTTTTAACTGGAGCTGGTTCATAAGCTCGGATAATCTGAGCAACGACTGGATGACGAACTACGTCCTTAGCTGAAAAATGAACAAAGTCGATTTGTTGAATATTCTTAAGCTTTTCCTGGGCATCAATCAGACCTGATTTAACATTACGCGGCAGGTCAATCTGGCTAATATCCCCATTGACAATCATTTTAGAGTTGAAGCCTAAACGAGTCAAAAACATCTTCATCTGCATGATGGTTGTATTTTGGGCTTCATCCAGAATGACAAAAGCATCATCCAAAGTTCGTCCACGCATATAGGCAAGCGGTGCGATTTCGATAATTTCACGCTCCATCAAGCGTGTAGTCTGATCTTTCCCGAGAATCTGGTACAAGGCATCATATACTGGTCGAAGATAAGGGTCTACCTTTTCCTTAAGGTCACCTGGTAGAAATCCTAGACTTTCTCCCGCTTCTACCGCTGGTCTTGTCAGGATAATACGCTTGACTTGCCCACGCTTGAGAGCCGTCACAGCTAAGGTCACTGCGAGAAAGGTCTTCCCTGTCCCAGCAGGTCCAATTCCAAAAGTTACATCGTGATGTTTGACACTATCGACATAGAGTTTTTGCCCTAATGTCTTCACACGAATCGGCTTTCCTGTACTATCCTTGATAATTTCTTCTTCGTAGAGGGCGACGAACTTATCAATTTCATGATTTCGAACCATATTAATAGCTGTCACCACATCAGGAGTTCCAACTGTCATCCCACGATTGACCAAGACCATCAAGGCTTGAATAACCTGACGCGCTTCCTCACAAGCAGACTCCTCTCCCAAGACTTGAACAATCTCAGTACGTGCATGGATGATAACATCTAACTCATCTTCCATCAAACGAAGATGGCGCTCATTGGAACCAAAAAGATGAAACAGGTCATCTGGATGACTTAACTGAATGTCTATTGAATGTTCCTTCAAACAAAGAACCTCTCTAACTCTTTAATTTCTTTTTATTATAGCAAAGGCACATCGAAATTACTATCTCTAGCACCTCAAGCCACTTAATGTTCTACATATTCTTGCCAGATACGATCAAATTCGCCTAGGTTAAAGGAAAAACTAGCATGCTCCTCCAAAAATCTACTCACTTCATCAAAATCATCCGTATGTTTTGGAAAAGCTGATTCCTGAAAGGCTAAGTCCGCTAATATGGCTTTAGGACTATTACTTTTAGGATTTCGTTCTGTCATAAGCCAGGTATAAAATGATTTTCTCATAAGTCCCCTTCAATCAATTCTGTTCCAAACTGATCTTGCTTGATTTTTCCTGCCTTCATCAAACCACCGAGTGCTTTTTTGAATTGACCTTTTGAAATACCAAAAGTAGCCTTGATGTCATCTGGAGACGACTTATCGTTTAGTGTCATGAAACCACCATTGCTTTCCAAGTAGGTCAAAATCATCTGCGCATCATTTTCTAACATCTCAAAAGAACGTGGCTTTAGAGAAAGGTTCAGTGTACGTTCAACCTCACGGAAACCAATGACTCGCGCATCTAAGACTTGTCCCAAACGTGGTTCTGCATAGCGCTCACTTGGATGGATAAATCCAAGCATGTTATTCTCTGGTAGATAGACAAAGGTTCCTGATAACTTAAGACGATATACGATTGCAGGCCAGTTTTGATTCTGCATGTTGTTGTATGCTGGACGTGCCAAACGTTGGAAGTCCTCTTGGTAGGCTAAGAGTCCCCAGATACGGTCTTTCTTGTCCACTTCTAGACGAACATAAAGTTTATCGCCCTTCTTAGGCCAGAGTTCTTTGAGTTCAGGGAGAATATCAAGAGATACAACGATTTCCTTGTCAGGAAGCCCTGTGTCAACAAAGACCCCCAAATCCTTGCGCACTTCTGTTACAGTTCCCCAGCCAAATTGATCCTGGGTCGCAGTGACTTCTGTAGTAGTGAGACGCAATTTTTGCTTCATATCTGTGTATGCAAAACCTTTGACCGTATCCCCAACTGCATGCTGACCTTCTTCTTTAGAAAGAGCATAGGTATGCCCGTCCTTTTGAACAAAGTAATAACGGTCATTTTCATCGATGATAAGTCCAACGATAAAACTTGCAAGATTTGTATTCATGTTTCCTTCTTTCGAATAAAACTCAGCCAGCAATGCCAACTGAGTTTTTCTGTTTATTTCTTAGACTTCCAAGATTTCTTTTTCTTTATTGGCAGTCATATCGTCGATGTGTTTAACAGCATCGTCTGTCGCTTTTTGAATCTCTTTCTCGAGAGTTTTCAACTCATCTTCAGTGATTTCTTTAGCTTTTTCTTGTTTTTTAGCTTCATCCATAGCATCACGACGGATATTACGGATAGCTACTTTAGCATTTTCACCAACTTTTTTCACTTCTTTAGCGAGATCGCGACGAGTTTCTTCTGTAAGAGCTGGGATAACCAAGCGAATAACAGAACCATCGTTAGCTGGTGTAATACCAAGATCTGAAGCGTTCAAAGCACGCTCGATATCCTTCAATGAAGATTTATCAAATGGTGTTACCAATAGGACACGCGCTTCAGGAATTGTGATAGAAGCGATCTGGTTCAGAGTTGTTTCGACACCATAGTATTCAACAGTAATACGGTCAAGCAAGCTTGCGTTTGCACGTCCTGCACGGATACCACCAAACTCACGAGCAAGTGAGTGGTGAGATTGAGTCATTCTCTCTTTAGCTTTTTCTACAATTGCGTTAGCCATAATTTTTCCTATTCCTTTTCTTCGATATTGTTTGAAACTGTTGTACCGATATTTTCACCAAATACAACACGTTTGATATTACCAGGTTGGTTCATATTAAAGACTACCAAGTCAATGTCGTTATCCATTGACAGTGTTGAAGCTGTTGAGTCCATGATACGAAGGCCTTTATTGATGACATCACGGTGAGTCAATTCTTCAAATTTAACAGCAGTCTTATCTTTCTTAGGATCGGCATTGTAGACACCGTCTACACCATTCTTAGCCATCAAAATAGCATCTGCTTCAATTTCAGCTGCACGAAGAGCTGCTGTAGTATCTGTTGAGAAATATGGTGAACCGATTCCTGCACCAAAGATAACGATACGTCCTTTTTCAAGGTGGCGAAGGGCACGCCCGCGAATGTAAGGCTCTGCTACTTGTTGCATAGCAATAGCTGTTTGTACGCGAGTATCAACACCTACTTGTTGCAATGAATCTGCCATCACAAGAGCATTCATGACTGTCCCAAGCATTCCAGTGTAATCCGCTTGAACACGATCCATACCAGCTTCTGCCGCAGGTTCTCCACGCCAAAGGTTTCCACCACCGATAACCAAGGCAATTTCAATTCCTAGCTCGTGAACTTCTTTGATTTCTTGGGCCATACTTTGGACAGTTTTGATATCAATCCCGACACCACGTTCGCCAGCAAGGGCTTCACCAGATAGCTTGATTAAGATACGTTTATACTTAGGTTCTACCATTTTCTCTCTCCTTTTTTTATCCTACCTATTTTATCACAATTTCAAAGATTTTTATAGTATCATGAGTAATTCTTTCAAAAAAATTAGACAGATAAAAATTTCTCTAAATCAGACAAGGCACGTTCCGCAATTTTTTCATAACGAGTCTTCTTATCACGGATTCGTTCACCTTCTAATTCTTTGATAATACCGAAATTGACATTCATAGGTTGAAAATGTTTGCTATCAGCATGGGTGATATAATGAGCTAAACTTCCGATTGCAGTTGTCTCTGGGAAAATAGCTTCGCTTTCTCCCTTGAAAAGACGAGCTGCGTTAATACCTGCTACTAACCCTGAAGCTGCTGATTCAACATAACCTTCCACGCCCGTCATCTGACCAGCAAAGAATAGATTTGGTTGTTTCTTAGAACGATAAGTCTGCTCAAGGAGATTTGGAGAGTCCATGTAGGAATTGCGGTGCATGACTCCATAGCGAACAAACTCAGCGTTTTCAAGACCTGGAATCATTTGGAAGACACGCTTCTGCTCTCCCCATTTGAGGTGAGTCTGAAAACCAACGATATTATAAAGACTTCCAGCTGCATTATCCTGACGAAGCTGAACGACTGCGTATGGCGTCTTAAATTCTCCGTCACGAGGACCAGTGTAATCATCTGGATACTCTAGACCAACTGGTTTCATAGGGCCGTAGAGCATGGTTTTTATGCCACGTTTGGCCATAACTTCGATGGGCATACACCCTTCAAAATATTTTTCTTTTTCAAAAGAATTCAACGGAGCTTCTTCCGCATTGACCAAAGCTTCATGGAAATCCATAAATTCTTGCTTGGTCATTGGAGCATTGAGATAGGCAGCTTCTCCCTTATCATAACGAGATTTGAGATAAACCTTGTTCATATCGATTGTATTGACATCCACAATAGGCGCTGCAGCATCGTAGAAATAAAAACCATCTCCTCCATTGAGTGCATGAATTTTCTCAGCAAGAGCATCACTTGTTAAAGGACCAGTTGCTACAACTGTAATAGCATCTATTGGCAATTCTGTGATTTCGTCACGAACGACCTTAATCAAAGGATGATTGGCAATCTTTTCAGTAACCATTTGCGAGAAACCATCACGGTCAACCGCGAGAGCACCACCAGCAGGAACACGCGTTGCTTCTGCTGATTCCAAGATAAGAGAACCTAGACGACGCATTTCTTCCTTGAGGAGACCTACAGCATTTGTAAGAGAATCTCCACGCAAGGAGTTGGAGCAAACCAACTCAGCAAAATTGTCTGTTTTATGCTGAGGTGTTGATTTGACACCACGCATTTCATAAAGTTTAACTGGAATACCACGCTCTGCGATTTGGTAAGCTGCTTCAGAACCTGCTAAACCCGCACCGATAACATTGATATAAGATTGAGACACGACACTAATACCTCTTTGGGTGGAACATAGGTCCATGTCAAAAAGCTGGACTGTTTGACACCCACAAATCTTTCTAAATTATTACTTGGTTCATTATACCAAAAAGCTAAGTAAAAAGACAGACAGGAAGATTCCTGAAAGTCTTTCCAAAATTATTGTTTAACAAAACTGAATTTTTTAAAATCATCCCAACTCAGTTTGCTTTTATAATTTATAGTAAAACGTACTTCTGTATTCTTAGGTAGTTTTTCGATTTCAACTATTTGACCGAGTAAATATTGGAAATCAGAGTCTGTCCAATTGTCAATATCTTCATTAGTTAATTGTAGATTTTGTTTTCGTACCTGTTCAATATCAGTATTTATATAAATACTAAAGGTCGAACGATTATCAGCAACCCTTTTTAAAAGTAGATCTCGATTGCGAACAAGCACATCTTCATCTAGACTGTTGACTCTACTTGGGTCTAAGTCCTCGATTAAGGGAGTTAGTTCTTCTACATCCGTCTTCAAAATTGCCTCTCTTTTTTCTTGCTCTTTAAGACGAGTATTAGGGTTACCACTGTATTCTTCTTTTGGAACTAAAGAATAATAGTAGTCAAAGGAGTCCAATTCAATTGAGTTTTTAACATAAAGCTTCCTAAGCTGATCATCTTTTAAATATGTCGAAGTCAAACTATCACTTTGAAGTATCCTACTGTAAGCTTCCTCAAGTCGGTCATAGTTCTTATCTTCAGAAACATACTCCATTTCTAAACGGTAAACTGTTTTTTTGGAAAAACCAAAGAAAATTTTCTTTTCAACTTCTTTAAGTTTCGGATTGTATTTAAGAACTGGAGTTTTCTCAACATAGTCTTTTTCAAAATCCACATAGACATCAACTACTCGTCTACTAGTTCCTTCAACGTAAGCTGTCGAGTATTCTTCTGCTTCTAGTCCTGCAGCTTCTACTACGGAACGAATGTTTGAAATAGCTGTTTTAGCTAAATCACGATCGACTCTATTGTTACATGCTGACAATATAAATAATGCGAGAATAGGAAACAGTAGGCCAATTACTTTCTTCATCGCTTTGATTTTCATTTCTCCTCCAAATAAGCAATCTTAGCAAAATGTTTATGATTGTTATTTTTGTTTCAGGAAGAAGGCAAACTTCCCTGTTTAGTCATCCGATTGTTTCTCTTCCCATTCGTGGTAGGCAGCGTAGAGCTGGCTTTTGTTCCACTGATAAATTTTAGCGACTTCCTTAATGGCTTGATTTTTCTTAACACCTTCTTGGATGCGCTCTTGGATTTCTGAGAACAAGTCCTCTTCATCCTTATCTTCTACTTCTTGACTAGCACCTTCTACGATGAGAAGGCACTCGCCCTTGAGCGGTGTTTGAGAAATATTTTCTAATAATTCAGTAATACTTCCACGTTGGTATTCTTCATAAATCTTGGTCAATTCTCGAACAAGAACTACTGAACGGTCACCGTAGACCTCTAGCATATTTTCCAAGGTATCTGCTACACGGTGAGGAGATTCATAGAAAATCTGAGTTTCTGGATAATCATTTTTTGATTCGAAAAATTGCTTTTGTTGACCTGATTTTCTTGGTAAGAAACCATAAAAAGTATGAGGTTGTGGTGCCAACCCGCTAGCTATTAAGGCAGAAATTCCTGCACTAGCACCTGGAACTGTAATAACCGCGATATCCTCTTCAATTGCAGCCTTAACCAAATCGTGACCTGGATCCGAAATGCTAGGTAGACCCGCATCCGATACCTGAGCGATATTTTGACCTTGTTTCAACAAATCAATCAAATCAGGAATTTTTTCCTTGGCATTGTGCTCATGAAAACTGATTTGTTTGGTTGAAATATCGAAATGCTTAAGCAATAGACCAGTATTACGAGTATCCTCGGCAGCAATCCAGTCCACTTCTTTCAAAGTCTGAATAGCACGAAAGGTCATATCCTCTAGATTTCCAATTGGAGTTGCGACAAGATATAACTTGCCAAAAGGTGATTGACCTTTAAAACTTTTTTGAATTTGCATGCTTACTCCCTAAACAACAATTCATCACAAAACATGCATTCTTCGTCTTGTTCACGACGTTGGCCGTAAAAATCGCGACAAACATGAAAACCGTCGTCATAGATTCGACTCACGTTTTCTCTAACATGCTTGGTCTTCGTTGGAGCTGTTTCTTCTTCCTCACTCAAGCGCTCTCTCAGTTTATCGTTCTCTAAACGAAGAGCTGTATTCTCTTCTACAACACTCTTGAGATTTTTTTTGATGGCTTCGACATCTGCCAAGGTCGCCAACAACTGTTGAGAAAAATCATCTAAGGCATCAAATAATTCTTTCTTGTTCATGAACAGCCCTTTCTTTTATTTTTCCATTTTATTATTATTGTAAAGCGAGGTATTCCAAAGAATTTTGGAAGGAAACATTTGCCTTCCACATTCTTCGAGCTTCAAGGAGATTTTGTAAGATTGTAAGTGCTACTTTTTTTTGAATCTCTTGGCCTGCTAAAACTTCTAAAATTCTAAACACTTGGTCTTGTTTTTCTTTGTCATCTGCTAAACTAGATAACTTTGCCACCTGCAAATACGATTCCTTTTTTCCAGCTTCTAACCAAGTATAGAATCTCTCACATTCTTCAACTAAAGTCCAAAAACTTGTTTGATTTGTCAGTTTTTCGGCTTCTGCTTGCGATTGACTAAACTCAGCTAAAAGTCTTGCCTTATTTTTGACCAAGCCTGATTTTTCAAGCTCAGCCATAAGATTTGCAACTTGTTTCTGAAATTGGAAAATCTGCGTGCGGCTTCGGATGGTTGGTAAAATCTGCTCTTGATCATTGGTTAAGAAGAAAATATAAATCTCACTTTGAGGATCTTCGATAACCTTTAGTAGCGAATTAGCAGCATTAACATGCATTTTTTCTGCTTGTTCAATGATAAAAACCTGACGTTGGTTTTCAATCCCTGATTGAGAAAACTGCCCAACTAATTCTCGGATTCGCTCCGTTTTTATGAGTTGATTCATCGGACGAATAATGGTGACATCAGGAAATTCTTCTTGATCAATCAACTTACAATTTCTGCAAGACTCACAGGGTAAGACACCTTGTTTTTCTGTACAGAATAAACTCTTAGACAGAAATAAGGCCATCTCCATACTTCCAAAAAATCCTGAAAAAAGATAAGCATGATTGAGTTGTCTTTGCTCTAAAATGTGAACAAAACGCTCAAATTGCTGAGGTTGAGAGGCTTTTAATTGCTCTTGATTCATTCTTGAATCCCCATTCTGTCAAATAAGACTTGCTTAGTATTCTCAACAACTTGATCTAGTGGTAAGCTGGCATCAATTTTAACAATGCGTTCACCCTCTTTTTCAAGAAGGGAGAGATATCCCTGACGGACTTTGCGATGCAAGTCTAAGCCTTCCAAATCTATACGATTGACTTCTCGATTGCTATTTGCAGCGATTCGTTCAAGCCCTTTTTCTACCTCAATATCAAAATAAAGTGTCAAGTCCGGCTTAAGTCCATCTGTCGCAAATTGATTGAGCCAATCAATGGCCTCAATATCCAAACCGCGACCGAATCCTTGGTAAGCAACTGAACTATCAATAAAACGATCCATGATGACCAGTTTCCCTGCTGCGAGTGCAGGTAAGACCTTCTCCACTAGGTGTTGTCTACGACTAGCAATATAGAGTAGAAGCTCTGTCTTGGCATCCATTTGAGTATGACTAGGATCTAAAATAACTTCTCGAATCTTCTCACCAATCAATACGCCACCTGGTTCACGTGTTGTTAAAAATTCGATATTTTTTTCTTTTAAAACAGGCAGGATAGCTTCAAGTACACTTGTTTTCCCAGCTCCCTCTGGCCCCTCAAGAGAGACTAAAAATCCTTTTGACATGACGAACTCATTTCTTTTTTTCTTCCTTCTATTTTATCAAAAAAATAGGCATTTGTGAAAAGCTTTTTAACCTTATAAAAATTTATTCTGAAAAACTAGGATATACATTCGTTAATAAATAAGGTAATTATTTAATTAAGTTTCTATATTCGTAATCAACTACCATACTGGCTTATTTTGTCTTTGTATAACTAGAAAAAAAGAACCTTGCATAGCAAGATTCTTTTAATGTCTGACTTAAATAATTGTTCTTCTGGGAACTAAATCGAATTAAGCTTCGATTTCTGTAACCATACCTGAACCAACAGTACGTCCACCTTCACGGATTGAGAATGTAGTACCTTGTTCTACGGCGATTGGGTGGATCAACTCAACGTCGATAGTCACGTTATCACCAGGCATTACCATTTCTGTACCAGCAGGAAGTTCGATTGAACCTGTAACGTCTGTAGTACGGAAGTAGAATTGAGGACGGTAGTTGTTGAAGAATGGAGTATGACGTCCACCTTCTTCTTTAGTAAGGATGTAAACTTCACCTTTGAATTTAGTGTGTGGGTGGATTGAACCTGGTTTAGCGATAACTTGTCCACGTTCGATTTCATCACGTTGGATACCACGAAGAAGTACACCAACGTTATCCCCTGCAAGACCTTCATCAAGTTGTTTACGGAACATTTCAACACCAGTAACAACTGCTTTTTGAATTTCTTCTTTGATACCAACGATTTCGATTTCGTCGTTGACTTTAACAGTACCACGGTCGATACGTCCTGAAGCAACAGTACCACGTCCAGTGATTGAGAATACGTCTTCGACTGGAAGAAGCAATGGTTTATCAGTATCACGTTCTGGTTCTGGAATGTATTCGTCAACAGTATCCATCAATTCCATGATGATGTCTTCGTATTTAGAATCACCTTCAAGAGCTTTAAGAGCAGAACCTTGGATAACTGGAAGTTCGTCACCTGGGAAGTCGTATTCTGAAAGAAGGTCACGGATTTCCATTTCAACCAATTCAAGCAATTCTTCGTCATCAACCAAGTCAACTTTGTTCATGAAGACGATCAAGTGTTTAACACCAACTTGACGTGAAAGAAGGATGTGTTCACGTGTTTGTGGCATTGGTCCGTCTGTTGAAGCTACTACAAGGATAGCTCCGTCCATTTGAGCGGCACCAGTGATCATGTTTTTAACGTAGTCCGCGTGTCCTGGAGCGTCGATGTGAGCGTAGTGACGTTTTGCAGTTTCATATTCAACGTGCGCAGTGTTGATAGTGATACCGCGTTCGCGTTCTTCTGGTGCAGCATCGATAGACGCATAGTCTTTAGGTTGGTTAACTGCTGAAGGCAAGCGACGTGCCAAAACAGTTGTGATAGCTGCAGTTAGGGTAGTTTTACCGTGGTCAACGTGTCCAATAGTACCAATGTTAACGTGTGGTTTACTACGATCGTATTTTTCTTTTGCCATTTGAGTAAAAGCCTCCAATAAAATATATTTTATAGATAGACAGTAGGCAATACAGTCTAACTTCCTTACTATTTTATCAAATTTTAGCTAAATTGCAAGTGTTTTACAAAGATTTTGTGAATTATTCTTATCCTTACACTTGCTTTTAGGGAGACTCTTTTAAGGTTATGAATCAAAAAACGAATCAGATAAAATCCGATTCGCTTATTCTGATAAATATTTTTCTACTTCTTTAGCTTCCTTGTGATTTTCATACAAACGAGCTAAAAATTTTGAAATTTCTTTTAAAATTGAGTAGGTAGGTACTGCTACAATCATTCCAACCACACCGTAAATATTACTTGATAACAACAGTAAGACTAAAATTGTAATTGGATGAACCTTCATGACTCCACCAACAATACGTGGATAAAGGATATTTCCATCTACTTGCTGGATAATCAACATATAAATGACAGCTATGATCATTTTTTGTGGGTCTGTGAATAAATTTGAAATAACCATAGGAATCAATCCGATACTTGGTCCAACATAGGGAATCAAATTCGCTAAACCAGAAAAAATTGCAAAAACCAATGCATATCTAAGCCCGATAACACTATAACCAATATAAGCTAAACATCCGATGATGAGAGCATCAATTGATACACCACTAATATAACGAGAAATAGTTGAATTCAGATTTTTTAATAAGCCAGAGATATTTCGCTTATCTCTTTTTAAAACAGATCTTTCCAGCATCGGTAAAAATTTATGCCCGTCCAGAAGGAAATAAATCAAGAAGACCGGTGTCATAATAATAATTAAAACAGTACTTACTAAAGCTGAAAGAACACTACCGACACTATTCGTCACACTATTTAAGATATTCTGTAAAATATCAACATAAGAAAGGTTTAATTGTTGAATGGTTTGCTGGATATCAATCTCTTGGAAAGTAGGATATTTTGATAACTCAATCACTAGATCTTGGAGTCGACCATAGATACCTTGGCTAGAACTGATCAAGCTACTCAACTGATTGATTAAAATCGGTAAAAGATAGACAACACCAATGACGATTGAACCAAAGAGAACAAAAAGAGTCAACAAAATCCCAATGATTCGGTTGATTTTACATTCTTTCTCTAAAAAGATGACAATTGGATTGGTTAGATAATACAAAAATCCTCCTAATAAAAAAGGAATCATGATTGTATTTACAACACTTACAAATGGCGTTATAATAGCCCCCATTTCCCTCCATAGGTATAAAATTAAGGTTATAAATAAAATTTCAGTTGTCCAGAAGAATAATTTATTTCTCCGAAACATAGGCCACCTCCTCTTTTTCCTATTTTACCATAATTCGAAAAAGATTGATAACCTTCATCATAAAAACAAGAATATTTTTAGTCTTTATGATAGAATAAAGTTACTATGAAGAAATTATTTTTAGCATTACTAACACTTATTTTGTGTGCTTCTACTACTACTGTTTTTGCTCAGGATTTTAACGTCCCTGCAAAACACGCCATTGCTGTTGAAGCTACTACTGGTAAAATTTTATATGAAAAAGACGCGACTCAACCTGTTGAAATCGCATCTATTAGTAAGTTACTTACTGTTTACCTAGTCTATGAAGCCCTAGATCAAGGAAAAATCACTCTTTCTACCCCAGTAGAAATTTCAGATTACCCTTACAAGCTCACGACCAACTCTGAAGCAAGTAACGTTCCTATGGAGGCTAGGAACTATACCGTTGAAGAGTTGCTAGAAGCAACTCTGGTATCGAGTGCCAATAGTGCAGCGATCGCTTTAGCAGAAAAGATTGCTGGTTCTGAAAAAGACTTTGTTGACATGATGAAGGCTAAACTTCTTGAATGGGGAATCCAAGATGCTACACTCGTCAACTCAACTGGTCTCAACAATGAAACCCTTGGAAACAATATCTATCCAGGTTCTAAGAAAGACGATGAAAATAAATTGAGTGCCTACGATGTTGCTGTTGTAGCTCGTAATCTGATTCTCAAATATCCTCAGGTCTTAGAAATCACGAAGAAACCTTCTTCTACTTTTGCAGGAATGACCATTCATTCTACAAACTATATGTTAGAAGGATTACCTGCTTATCGTGGTGGAGTTGACGGTCTTAAAACAGGAACAACGGATAAAGCAGGAGCATCCTTTGTAGGTACAACCGTAGAAAAAGGAATGCGTATCATCACAGTTGTCCTTAATGCAGATAACCAAAATACCAATCCCTACGCGCGTTTTACAGCAACCTCTGCCCTCTTAGACTACATCTCTTCTAATTTTGCACTTCAAACAATCGTCAATCAAGGAGAAAGTTATCAGGATAGCAAATCACCTGTCTTAGATGGAAAGCAAAATACTGTTGCAGCTGTCGCTAAAGAAGATATAAAGATTGTTCAACGTCTTGGAAGTCGAGCTCAATCATCTGTTACCTATACAGCGGATACTACTGAACACACTGCTCCACTTGAGGCAGGTACTGTCGTTGGACATCTAACATACGATGACAAGGACTTGGTTGGCCAAGGTTATATTACATCTGATAAACCAACCTTTGATATGGTCTCTGATAAAAATATCGAAAAAGCTTTCTTTTTAAAAGTTTGGTGGAACAACTTTGTACGATTCATAAATGAAAAATTATAAAAAATCGCGAATAATCGCGATTTTTTTGTATTGTTTAGAATTCGTAGTATGGGAACGGACGGTCACTATCTAAAGGACGATTTGAAATTTCTTGTTTCAGAATAGCGCGCCAACCAGATACCAATTCTTCAAAAGTCAATTTGGCTTCAGGAGAAGCTGTTATAAGCTTCCGTCCAAACCAAGCCATGGTTGCAGTTTCAAACTGAAGCATAGCGTACTGGATTACTGGTACATTTGCCTCTTCATAATTTTCATTTACTGCTTGGGCAACTTCTGATGCTTGTGGAAGAAGTTGATTGCTAATTTTATCTACAACACTTGCGTCCATCTCTCGCCAAGAAAGTAATTGACCATCTACCTGATAAAAGAGCTCAAAGGTTTCTTGATTTTCCTTGAAATTAGCAAGGACAAAAGCACGTTCTACTGCCTCAGGACCACCAGCAGCTTTTACAGCGTTTATCAAGAGAAGCTCTTCCGTTTGTCTCCAATAATCATCTGCTTCTTCTTCAAGATCAAAAACAATTGGCTGATCCAACTCTTCAATCGGTGCTTCTCCCTTATTCACTTTTTCAATCGTTCCAAACAATCGCTTTAAGAATCCCATTTGCGTCTCCTTTTTGTCCTTATCCGACTGATCCTTCCATTTCGTAGCTAATCAAACGGTTAAGCTCAACCGCATATTCCATCGGAAGTTCTTTGGTAAAGGGTTCGACAAATCCCATGACAATCATCTCAGTTGCTTCGGATTCTGACAAACCACGACTCATAAGGTAATAGAGTTGTTCTTCTGAAATCTTAGAAACCTTGGCTTCGTGTTCCAATGCAACTTGTGAGTTGTGGATTTCATTAAACGGAATAGTATCTGATGCTGACAAGTCATCCATGATAATGGTATCACACTCGATATGAGAAACAGATTTCTTAGAGTTCTTATTAAAGGTCACTTGTCCACGGTAGTCTACCTTACCTCCACCTTTAGCGATAGATTTAGAGACAATAGACGAGCTCGTATGTGGAGCATTGTGGATCATCTTAGCACCAGTATCTTGGTGTTGCCCTGCATTGGCAAAGGCAATCGAAAGCATAGTTCCACGCGCCCCTTCTCCATCGAGGTAAACTGATGGATATTTCATAGTTGTTTTGGCACCTAAATTTCCATCAATCCACTCAACTGTCGCATCTTTCAAAGCTTTAGCACGTTTCGTTACTAGGTTATAAACGTTATCTGACCAGTTTTGGATGGTCGTATAGCGCATATAAGCTCCGTCCAAAGCAAAGATTTCTACAATAGCAGCGTGCAAGCTGTTGCTTGAATAAGTTGGCGCTGTACATCCTTCTACGTAGTGGACACTTGCTCCCTCATCAACGATGATCAAGGTACGTTCAAACTGTCCAGTATTTTCGTTATTGATACGGAAGTAAGTTTGAAGTGGAATATCTACTTTGACCCCTTTTGGTACGTAGATAAAGGTTCCGCCAGACCATACTGCTGAGTTGAGGGCCGCCAACTTGTTATCTGTAGGCGGTACCAACTTAGCAAAGTATTGTTTAAACAAGTCTGGGTATTCCTTGAGGGCAGAATCTGTATCTGTAAAGATAATTCCTAACTTCTCAAATTCTTCCTTCATGTTGTGGTAAACCACTTCTGACTCATACTGGGCAGAAGCTCCAGCAAGATAAGCACGTTCAGCTTCTGGAATACCGATTCGTTCAAAGGTTTCTTTGATTTTTTCAGGAACGTCATCCCAAGAACGGGCTGGTTTATCCGATGGTTTTTGGTAGTAGATTAAGTCATCAAAATCAATCTCTGACAAGTCCGCTCCCCATGTTTGCATGGGCATTTTTTTGAAGGTTTCATAAGACTTCAAACGGAATTCTAACATCCACTCAGGTTCTCCCTTGGCAGCTGATAATTCGCGAATGACTTCCTCATTCAATCCTTTTCCTGTCGATAGGACAGGCTCTACATCGTCATGGAAACCAAATTTATATTCACCAAGGTCAATTGGTTTTGGTTCTATTCTTTCTTCAGCCATAATATCCTTTCTTTCATTCTGTATTTCTAATGATTCATAAGACAACAGAAACTTGTCTTATTGGTTTTCTTGGTCTTCAATTGTTTTTTTAAGGGCATTCCAAGCTAGGGTTGCGCATTTAATTCGTTGAGGGAATTTGGCAACTCCTGATAAGAAAGCTGCATCTCCGAGTTGGTCTTGGCGGTTATCATTTTGACCTTGAACCATTTCAGAAAAAATAGTCGCAAGTTCTAGAATTTCTTCCTTACTCTTTCCTAAAACAACGTCTGTCATCATGCTAGCAGAGGCAGTTGAGATGGTGCATCCTGAGTTTAGAAAAGCGATATCTACCAAACGATTATCTGCATCAAACTTAACAGAGAGATTGATGACATCTCCACAAGTAGGATTGTTGAGACTAATTTGCTCTGCGTCTTCCAACTTTCCTTGGTGATGGGGATTCTTCGAATGGTCTGCTACCACTGCCATATAAAGGCTATCTAGTTTAGAAAGTGCCATTGAAAAACTCCTTTGTCTTTAGTAAAGCATCGACTAGTTTGTCGCAATCTGCCTTGGTATTATAGATATAAAAACTAGCACGAGCTGTTGCTGGGACTTCCAAATACTGGAGCAAGGGTTGAGCGCAATGGTGACCGGCACGAACCGCTACTCCTTCATAATCCAGAGCTGTCGCAAGGTCGTGAGGATGAAGGTCTCCTAAGTTAAAGGCAATGACACCTGAACGTTGAGCTAAATCCTGCGAACCGTAAATGGTTAACCCCTCAATGGCCTGCAATTTTGGAAAGACATATGCAATCAATTCTTGTTCATGGGCTTCAATCGCTTCCATACCAAGATTTTCAAGATAATCTACTGCAGCAGCCAGTCCGATCGCACCTGCCATATTGGGAGTTCCAGCCTCGAATTTCCAAGGTAATTCCTTCCAGCTTGCAGATTGTTCATAAACAAAATCAATCATCTCGCCACCAAACTCAACTGGTGACATTTGTTCCAGATACTTTTCCTTCCCATAAAGGACACCGATACCAGTCGGACCAGCCATCTTGTGACCTGAAAAGGCAAAGAAGTCAACGTCCAAGTCCTGAACATCAATCTTCATATGAGGCGTAGACTGAGCACCATCTACCACCATAATAGCTCCAACTTTATGAGCCATTTGCGTGATTTCTTTGATAGGATTGATCACTCCAAGAACATTGGAAGCATGTGCTAGTGAAACAAATTTAACCTTATCAGTCAATTTAGCTCGCAAGTCACCCATATCCAGAGCGCCATCTTTGAGATAGACATAAACAAGCTCAGCTCCGGTCTTTCGACAAGCTTCCTGCCATGGGATAATATTGGAATGGTGTTCCATGACTGAAATCAAGACCTGGTCTCCCTCAGTCAAGATTTCCTCAGCGAAGCGTGCTACCCAGTTGAGACTAGTTGTGGTACCTCTGGTAAAGAGAACTTCCTTTGTTGAACCTGCATTGATAAACTTACCAATAGTTTCACGAGCAGCTTCATAAGATGCTGTCGCACGCTCTGCCAAAGTATGAACTCCTCGGTGGACATTGGCATTATCCTGCTCATAGTAGCGGTTAATGGCTTCCAGAACAGCTAGTGGTTTTTGTGTCGTCGCAGCATTATCCAAATAAATCAGAGGTTCGTCATTAACAATCTGATCTAAAATTGGAAAATCCTTGCGAATCGCTTCTACATCAAACATAGGCTTCCCCTTAGCGTTTTGACAATTTTTCTTCGATCGTCGCAATCATCTCATCACGAACTTCTTTGACTGGAATCTCAACGATTACAGATCCAAGGAATCCGCGAACAACCAAACGTTCTGCAGTTGCCTTGTCCAATCCACGGCTCATGAGATAGTACATGTCTTCTGGATCCACTTGACCGATTGAAGCTGCGTGTCCTGCAGTAACATCATTTTCATCAATCAAAAGGATTGGGTTAGCATCTGAACGAGCCTGGTCAGAAAGCATGAGAACACGGCTTTCTTGTTGCGCATCTGCTCCCTTAGCGCCCTTGATGATGTGTCCAATACCATTGAAAGTCAAAGTTGCTTTTTCAAGGATAACTCCATGTTGAAGGATATTACCAATAGAGTTGCAGCCATAGTTCGTCACTCGCGTATCAATCCCTTGAATCTGACGCCCACTTGATAAGGCAATGGCTTTAAGATCTGCATGGCTACCATTTCCAAGTAAATCACTATCAAAATCAGCAATGACGTTTCCTTCATTCATAACTGCAATTGCCCAGTCAATGCTTGCATCGTTGCCGAGTTTACCACGACGGCTAATGTAGGCCGTAACATTTTCACCTAGACGGTCAATAGCTGCAAATTTCACTTGCGCACCTGAACGTGCAATGACTTCTACTGTGATATTGGCAGTTGCTTTAGCACTACCTTCACCACGTGACTCTAGACGTTCAAGGTAGCTGATTTTAGAGTTTTTACCTGCAATGATCAGAATATGCTTGTTAAATGGTACATCGCTATCACTATCTTGGTAGAAAATCCCTTCAATTGGCTCTGTGATTTCTACGTTATCTGGAATATAGAGAACAGCACCACTGTTAAAATAAGCTGTGTGGTAAGCTGCCAACTTGTCATCATCGTATTTCACAGATGACATGAAGTATTCTTTGATAATCTCCGGAATTTCTTCTAGTGCTGAATGGAAATCAGTAAAGATAACACCCTGTTCAGCTAACTCAACTGGAGTTTGTTCAAAAACAGTTTGAGTTCCTACTTGCACCAACTTCAAATGATTATCCAAAGCAGTGAAGTCAGGGACATTTGCTGATGGCTCACTTTCTGTTATAGTTCCATCACCAAGATTCCAACGATGAAATTTTACACGTTCAATAGCCGGTAATTCCAAACTTTCAATTTTATCAAAAGCTTTTTGACGGAGGTCTGACAACCAGCTTGGTTCAGCGTGCATTTCTGAAAAAAGTTTAATAGTTTCTTTAGTCATTTACTTCTCCTAAAAGATACGAAGGAATTACAATTCTTCCTTGTAGTCATAGCCAAGTTCTTCAGCTAGTTTCGCGTATCCTTCACGTTCCAAGCGTGCAGCTAATTCTGGACCACCAGAAAGAACAACACGTCCTTCCATCATCACATGTACCACATCTGGTGTGATATAGTTCAAAAGACGTTGGTAGTGAGTAATGATCATAGCACCAAAACCTTCACCACGCATAGCATTCACACCTTTTGAGACAACTTTAAGGGCATCAATGTCAAGACCAGAGTCAATCTCATCTAAGAGGGCAAAAGTTGGTTCCAACATCAAGAGTTGAAGAATTTCGTTACGTTTTTTCTCACCACCGGAGAAGCCTTCATTGAGGTAACGCTCTGCCATTTCTTCTTTCATATTGAGCAATTCCATTTTTTCGTCTAATTTTTTCAAGAATTCACGAACTGAAATTTTTTCATCATCTTCTTTCCCAGCATTCATAGCTGCACGAAGAAATTCCGCATTGGTAATCCCAGGGATTTCTGATGGATATTGCATGGCAAGAAAAAGCCCCATGCGCGCACGTTCGTCTACTTCTAATTCTAAAATATTGACACCATCAAATAGGATTTCACCCTCTGTAACTTCATAGTTTGGATTTCCCATAATCGCTGCAGAAAGTGTTGACTTACCCGTTCCGTTTGGCCCCATAATAGCAGCAATTTCTCCAGTTTTAAGAGTTAAATTAACCCCTTTTAAAATTTCCTTATCTTCAATCGCAACATGAAGATTTCTGATTTCTAATACTGACATGATAATTCCTTTCTTTTCAATCTTTTTTACTGTTTTTACTTAAAACTAAATCTTTTTAAAGTCCTAGAAAAACACAGTAAAATGTCAATAAATATACTTTATTAGTATAACAAAAAAAAGCCTAAAAGGCTTTGATTTTGTCTAAAAACTAGTGTTACTCTTTTCTCTGAAAATGTTCATCTATAGCACTCACAATTTTACCCATGATATAAGAGACACGCAAATTTCGGAGAATGAGAATTGCCCAGAGAAGAGCCATTAAATACTGTCCATTCATCATTGATTCATTAAAAAAGTAAGTTTCAGCAGCTGTAAATAGAGCCATGATAATAAATTGTTGTCTGTTCATCGTCTTTTACCAAAAATTCCTTTTAGTCTTCTTCAATGACTACTTTATCCTCTAAAAATTCAAAACCTTGAGGTAGTATAGATTCATCGGTCGCTTCCTGAACTACCTGTTCTGGAGAAGATTTAACCTTTGCTGAGAAGTCTGCTCGAACTTCTTTCCACTCTTCCATTGAGATTGCAAGAATCTCTGGAGAAAATCCAGCGGCTTTACTGAGAATATTTCCGAACACAGTATTCAGATTGTCTCGTTTCATAGTTTGACCAGCGTTAAAGTTAGATTCAAAAGCCAAAATCGCATGGTGTTCATTTGCTGCGACAGGTTGAGAGCCAGCTAAAAGTGCCTTATCTGGTCCTGATAAGCTTTCGATGATTTCTCCCCAAGCATTTTGAAGTCGAATTAAGTTTTGACGGGCTAAGTCTGGATTTTCTATCGCTTCTTGCAAAATAGACTGAACCTTGTTTCGGTCTACACGATAGATTGACTTACTGTTAGACGGACGACTTGGTGTAGAAACAGTTTGCTTGGGATTAGAACCAACATTAGCAAGAGCTTGTTTCAATCGTGCAACTTCTTCTCGAAGAGAAGACAGTTCCTCAGACACTTCACCTGAAAGTTCTGGTTGGGCATCAATTTCTGCTAAACGAATGGTCATCATCTCGGCATAAATTTTAGGTTGTAGGCTAGCCTTAATATCAGCTAGACTTTTAGTAGCAAGACTAATCATCTCAAACAAGACATCCTGTGGAAGTTCTAAGTTACCCTTGAATACATCACTATGATGCGAATTTTCTCCACCTACTTGAACAATTAAGATATCACGCAAATATTGTAGTAAATCGACTACAAATCGTGTCATGCTTTTTCCATTCTCAAAAATCAGGTCCAGATTTTCCAAAGCACCTGTTACATCCTTTTGGGCTAAAGCTGCTACATAATTATCCAAAGCACTTAAACTAATGGTTCCAGTAATTTCCTCAGAAACTGCTGTCGTCAATTTGGCATCTTGAGTTAAACTCAGTGCCTGATCTAAAATAGACAAGGCATCACGCATACCACCTTCAGCTCGACGAGCAATAATTTCAACAGCTTCAGTCTCGTAATCAATCCCTTCCTTTTCTAAAATATGGAAGATGTGATCTCGAATATCCTGAGTTTTAATGGACTTAAACTCAAAACGTTGAACACGAGATAAAATCGTTGCAGGAATTTTATGAAGTTCTGTTGTTGCCAGAATAAAAACAACATTTGGAGTAGGTTCTTCCAGTGTTTTCAAAAGGGCATTAAAAGCGCCTGTTGAAAGCATATGAACCTCGTCAATGATATAAACCTTATACTGAGCTACACTTGGAGCATATGTTGATTTATCACGAATATCACGAATTTCATCAACCCCATTATTAGAAGCAGCATCCAGTTCGATAACGTCTTCTAAACTTCCATCTGTAACTGCTTGGCAGATATAACAGTTATTACAAGGTTCTCCCTCTACTTGATTAGGGCAGTTCATCGCCTTAGCAAATATTTTGGCTACACTAGTCTTACCAGTCCCACGAGGACCTGAGAATAGGTAGGCGTGACTAATTTTATCCTGTTCCACAGCCTGTTTAAGCGTTCGAGCAATAACTTCCTGGCCCACTAGTTGTGAAAAATTTTGACTTCTATATTTTCGATAAAGCGCCTGATACATTATGCTTTCTCCTCAAACATTGAAAATGCCCATTCTGTCTTTTCTAACAAGATGGTAACAAACTCTTCTAAATATCGTTGATCGATGTAATCATAATCATCTACATGAGATGAATCTAAGTCTAATACTCCAAGAAGACGCCCATCTTTTACCATTGGAAGAACAATCTCGCTACGAGCACTACTATCACAAGAAATATAATTTGGATAGGTCTTCACATCACCAACGATAACCGTTTGACGGCTTGCTGCAGACTCTCCACAAACTCCTTTTCCGAGCGCAATTCTAACACATGAGACTCCACCCTGAAAAGGGCCTAAAATAAGCTCATTTCCGTCATATAAATAAAAACCTGCAAAAACAGTATGCGGAAAGTTCATTTTTAAGAGAGCACTGGCATTTGATAGATTAGCCAACACATTGGTCTCACCTTCTAAAAGACTAGAGAGTTGTTCATTTACAATTTGATAAATTGATTCTTTTTCGGAATGTAACATAAATCCATTATATCAAAAAATACTAGTTGAAAAAAGAAAAATCCCTTGTTTTACAACAAAGGATTTTTAATTAAATCTGATTGATTAAAGTTCGATATCTCCGAACAAATCAGCCATTGAGAATCCTGTTTGAGTTTCAGGAAGTTCAAAGTCACGTTTTTCTTGACGTTTTGGACGACGTGGACGTGGAGCACGTTTTTCTTCGTTTTGTCCTTCTTCTTGAGCTGGACGTTCTTCAAGAGCTTTGATAGAAAGTGATACACGTTCTGCATCAGCGTTAACATCAAGAACTTTAACAGTAACTTCTTGACCAACTGTAAGAGCTTCTTTTGGATTTTCAATACGTTTGTGTGAAATTTGTGATACGTGAACAAGTCCATCGATACCTGGCAATACTTCAACAAATGCACCGAAGTCAGTCAAACGTTTAACTGTACCTTCTACAACGTCACCTTTAGCCAATTTTTGCTCAACGCCATCCCATGGTCCAGGTGTTGTTGCTTTAAGTGAAAGTGATACACGTCCTTCTTCTTCGTTAAGGTCAAGGATTTTCACTTCAACTTCTTCACCAACAGTTACAACTGATTTTGGTGAAACGTTACGTTCGTGAGACAATTCAGTCAAGTGAACCAATCCATCAACACCACCAAGGTCGATGAAAGCACCAAAGCTTGTGATACGTGCAACTTTACCAGTTACAACATCACCAACAGCCAATTTACCGAAAACTTCTGCACGAGCTGCTGCAGTAGCTGCTTCTACAACTTCACGACGTGAAAGGATGAAGCGGTTTTCTTTAGGGTCAACTTCTTTGATTTTAGCTTCAAATTCTTGACCTACAAAACGCTCAGTGTTACGTACGAAACGAGTATCCAACATTGAAGCTGGAATAAATCCACGCAAACCTTCAAATTCTACTGAAAGTCCACCTTTAACAGCGCGAGTTCCTTTAACTGTAACAACTTCTTCTTCGCGTCCTACAAGTTTGTCCCATGCTTTGCGAGCTTCAAGGCGTTTTTTAGATACAAGGTATGTTACTGTATCAGTATCTTTACCAACTACTTGACGAAGTACAAGAACATCAAATACTTCACCTACTTTTACAAAGTCATTGATATCTGCATCGCGATCGTTTGTCAATTCGCGAAGAGTCAAGACACCTTCAACACCAGTTCCTGAGATTGCAACGTTAGCTTGATTAGCATCAACTGTCAATACTTCGGCACTAACAACATCACCAGGTTCAACTTGGCTAACGCTATTTAGCAAATCTTCAAATTCATTCATCTAAAAAATCCTCCAACAATCAAGTTTTTTTAACTTGACATACTTATAATTTTTTTCCTAAGCACCCGCAACGACATGATAATCCCGAACGTCCTTCAATTATAAAAATAAAATACCCTAAGATATTTTCTTTTTATCTTGAACTTATTACCTAGAAACTGGGGTAGCTGGATTCGAACCAACGCATGAGGGAGTCAAAGTCCCTTGCCTTACCGCTTGGCTATACCCCATTAATGAGATGGAGAGAGAGGGATTCGAACCCCCGAACCCGAAGGAGCGGATTTACAGTCCGCCGCGTTTAGCCTCTTTGCTATCTCTCCGATAATGAACAAAGTCTATTATATCATGAAAATTTTCAAAAAA
The DNA here is from genome assembly GCF_001839505.1 of Streptococcus sp. HMSC34B10. Classification (NCBI taxonomy): domain Bacteria; kingdom Bacillati; phylum Bacillota; class Bacilli; order Lactobacillales; family Streptococcaceae; genus Streptococcus; species Streptococcus sp. HMSC34B10. Next base: position 43,677 of record NZ_KV841548.1, read on the forward strand.
CAAGCATTATTTTGCCAAATTATAGTTCTCAATCAAGATTTCCACAGCTTTTTCTAAATCTTTATAAAAACTTTCGACATTTCCATTTTTTACAATTGCAAATTGATTATCTAGTTCGGCAATTTCACCGATTAGCTTCTTCCCAATTGTTAACGTGTAACCATCGTAGTTGTCTTTTCCGACAGCTATTTTAGCATCCGATAACTGAATCTCTATTTTTTTATCTTTTTTGCTCATACCATACCTCTTTTCACTTTCTCTATTTTACAAGAATTTCCCTAATCTAGCAAGAAAAAAACTCTCTACCAAGCCAATCTTGATAAAGAGTTTTCTGGATCATATGTGGGATTTTATCCTGAAATTTGAATGATTAGTGAGTCGTTCCACCTATTAATTTCAAGTCTTTATCTTTGTAATCCACGATAGCGCCAATCGCAGCTTCGATACCCCTGATAATGTCTGTAAGGTTCATAGATGCTGTATTGGGTTTATTTATCACTTGTTCTGTCATATAGGGAATATGCATAAAGCCTGCTCTCATGTTTGGAAACTTTTTTTCCGCTAAATAGAGTGCCTGATACATCAAATGGTTGCAAACAAAGGTCCCTGCTGTATTAGATACTGTGGCAGGTAGTCCTTCCTCTTTTATGGCCTGCACCATTGCTTTGATAGGTAATTGGCTAAAGTAGGCTGCTGCTCCATCTGTACGAATCGGCGTATCAATTGGTTGATTTCCCTCATTATCAGGTATGCGAGCATCATCTTGATTGATAGCAACTCTCTCAGGAGTTAAACTCGCTCTTCCACCTGCCTGACCAATAGAGAGCACCACATCTGGTTGATATCGTTCGATTTCTGCTTCTAAAACCTCTGACGATTTATGAAAGACTGTTGGAATCTCTGCCCAACGAACCTCTGCACCATGAATTTCAGATGGTAATAATTTAACAGCTTCCAGAGCTGGATTGACCTTTTCACCACCAAAAGGATCAAAACCTGTAACTAATATTTTCATTTTATTTCCTTTGCTAAAATGCCAAAAAGTACATCAAAAACACATGTAGGATAATCATGACAATAGCAACTCCCGCTTGTGCTTTAATCACACCATTTGGATTTTTCATATCCAAGAGTGCTACCGGTAAGGTATTAAAATTCGCTGCCATAGGCGTCAATAAGGTTCCACAACAACCCGCTGTCATTGCTAGAGCAGAAGCTATAATAGGATTAGCTCCTAAAGAAAAAACAAAGGGAACACCAACTCCAGCGGTAATAACTGTAAAAGCAGCAAAGGCATTTCCCATTATCATGGAGAATAGAACCATTCCAAGAACATAAGCCAAAACTCCCATAAAGCGACCACCTGAAGGAACAAAATCGCTAATCAGATGAGAAATTAAATCTCCGACACCTGCAACTGTAAAAATCGCCCCCAAGGCTCCCAACAATTGAGGGACAATCCCACTAGTTGAGACTTGCTGAACCATGCGATTATTTTCAGATAGCAAACTTTTGGGATGACTCTTAGTAATCAACAAAAGAGAGATGGTTGCTAATAAAGCTGCGAGGCTGATAGAAATCTTACTAAACTCAGGAATCACTTTAGCTAATACTAGCGCAATCAAAGCCATTAGCATTACTGGAATAAAAATTTTATTCTTCAATCTTTTGTCTTCAATGTTTGCCTTGACTTCATCCACAGTGGGTAAGGTTCCGATACGAACCTGTTTAAAAAGTGTAAGTAGAGCTAATATCACTACGATAGCACCAATATAGAGAGATGGTAGATAAGAACCACCAATAAAACTGATGCCCAACAAAGCCCAAAATCCAGCTGTTCCAAATCGAACTGGGTTCGTTTTGTCTTTACAGCTACAATAGGCTGTATGAAGGAATTGACAACCAATCACAATATAGGTCCACTCTAAAATCTGGTTTGCTATATCTGTCATTTTTGTATTCCTTTACTAACCTTTTTTGCTAACAGTTTTCTATCAAATAGGTAATTATAAATTCCTACTACGATAAAAGCTATAGCAGCAATAATCAGAGAGGCTGAAGCAATTCCTGCATAATTGCTTTCGTAACCTAATTGGTCCAGTGTGCCCCCTATTAAGAGGACACCACCTGCACCAACGAAAGTGTTTTGAGCAAAGAAGTTTGCAAAATTATCATTTGCTGCAGCACGAGCTTTTATAGCTTCTTCTTCACTTTCAGTTAATTTTCGACCTAATTGTGATTCTGCAGCTGCCTTTCCCATGGGATGAACCAAGGGTCTTACAAATTGGGGCTGTCCTCCAAGACGAATAGCAAAGAAGCTATCTAGCTCTCGAATAAAGAAATAAACTGTATAAAAGCTTCCTACGGTTAATCCTTTAATCTTTTGAATCAAGTCAATCGAGCGTTTCTTGAGACCAAAAGTTTCAGATAAACCAACCAGTGGCAAGGTCACCATAAAAATCGTCAAAACACGTTGATTGCTAAATTCTCTTCCTAAAATTTCTAAGAATTCAGCAAGTGAAACTCCAGAAACTAGAGCTGTAACTAAACTAGCTAAGACTACCGTTGCAATGGTATCCAGTTTATAGATAAAACCAACCACAATGATAACGATTCCTATTAGTTTAATCCATTCCATATAGTCCCCTTTATACCAAAGATACTACCCTGTTTTATTGAACATGATTTTCTAGTTCTTTTTGGTATTTAGTATTTGATTCCAATTTTTCTTTTTGCCATTTTTCAAGGGCTGCTTGATATTCTTTAGCAGTTACAATCTCTTTTTGCAATTTCATTCCCTTAAAGATATATGGATCACCTTTAATACCAACTTGTGAGTATGGTTTAGAGAATGGAACGATATTGCTGACAACTGGTGAACCACCTGATGAAGCTGTTGGCAACAAGAGAGAACTGTCAGTGAGCCAGGCTTGAGCTTTGGCATATTTTTCATATCTTTTATCCAAGTCGTTTGTCTCAGAAACTGCATCATCCAAGAGTTTCTTATATTCGTCAAGACCTAGTTGAGCTACTACTTCCTTGTCTTTCCCTTTAGTAATACCAAAATGTTTCATAGCAGAACCGGTCTTAGGATCCATGATATTGAGATAACTTGCAGGGTCCTGATAGCTTGGAGCCCAACCAGTACTGTTCAAATCATAGTCTTTTTGAGAAGGGACACGTGCTTGTGATGTAATGGTTTCCTTTTCGTTATCTGTCATCTGAAGGACATCAATCACCACATTTTCTGAACCAAGAGTTGACTCGATTGATTGTTTAAAGGAATTGCTTTGTTGAACGGCAATGGTATCTGTTTGTTGAACTGGAACATCTAAGTGAATTGGGAAATTAACACCTTTTGCTTCCAATTCTTTCTTAGCTTTTTCAAATGCAGCTTTGGCTTTGTCAGGATTATAAATGGTATCTTTTCCGTCTACAAGCTCAACGCCTTTCCATTGGTCTCCATAGTTAACCAATTCTTTTTGAGCGATATCACCAAAGTTTTTGCCACCAGATTGTACAAAGTTATCTGGAACTAGACTGTTACGAATAATCTTGTCCGCACCATCTTCACCATTGAGCTGTGCAGCATATGAATGACGGTTGAAGGCAAAGTTGATGGCTTGGCGGAAGTCCTTGTTCAGCATTGCTTCTTTTGTAGAAGTTTTCTGTTCTTCACTTGTTTTCGCAGTCTTATTGTAGGATTGGCGGTTTACGTTAAAGGTAAAGTAATAACTAGTTGAATCCTGTGGACTGTAAGTGATTTTATCACCGTATTGTTCTAAAGTAGAGGCAAAGTTTGAACTACTTGGGAAGATACGAGCAGTTGTATAAACGCCTGAAGAGAAACTACGGATTAATGATTCTTGGTCTGAACCATCATAGTAGGTCAATTTAACCTTCTCAATTTTAACCTTTTCTTTGTCCCAATAATTTGGGTTCTTTTCATATTCGATTAAAGATTTTGAAGTCAATGTCTTCAAGATATATGGACCGTTATAAAGAATACCAGATGGGCTAACTGCTCCATAATTCTTGCCAGAAGCTTTGAGGAATTCTTCATTAACAGGCAACATAGTTGCGGAAGTCACTTTTGAATTCCAGAAACTTTCAGGTGCATTAAGAGTATACTGGACTGTATAGTCGTCCAATGCCTTAACCCCAACTGTAGAGAAGTCGTTAGTCTCACCAGTCACATATTCATTCAAGCCCTTGATTGAGTTTTGAATAAGGGTAATACCATCTGATTTGCCATCTGCTACGTGTTTCAACCCAGTAACAAAGTCATGTGCTGTTACTTCAGCGTATTCTTCACCTTCTGACGTGTACCATTTAACCCCTTTACGAAGTTTATAAGTATAAGTCAAACCGTCTTGTGAAACACTCCAATCCTCAGCGAGGGAAGGAATCAAATTTCCATATTCATCATTTTCCAATAATCCATCAACGACGTTACCGATGATATCTGTTGTTGAAGTACGAGTTGCAATACTATAGTCCAGAGATGATGGATCCACACCATAAACGTAAGAGAAGGTTTTAGGTGCGTCCGCTTCTTTATCAGTTTTTCCACAAGCTGCTAGAAGAACTGTTGTGCTCAGGGCTACTCCTGCTGTTACCATCCATTTTTTCAATTTCATCTTAAAACTCCTTTTATTTTCTTAATCTACTTTTACAATCCAACCTTCAGGTGCTTCTATATCACCAAATTGGATACCGGTTAATTCATCGTAGAGTTTACGAGTGACGGGTCCAACCTCTGTCTCACTGTAGAAAACATGGAAATCATCACCGTGTTGGATTCCTCCAATTGGTGAGATCACGGCTGCTGTACCACATGCTCCTGCTTCTACAAAACGATCCAAGTTATCAATTGGAACATCTCCCTCGATTGGAGTCAATCCTAAGCGACGTTCCGCAAGATACAAGAGGGAATATTTAGTGATAGAAGGCAGGATAGATGGACTAAGTGGTGTTACAAATTCATTATCTGCGGTAATTCCAAAGAAGTTTGCGGAACCTACTTCTTCAATCTTGGTATGTGTAGACGGATCTAGATAGATTACATCTGAGAAGTGACGGGATTTGGCAATCTTACCTGGCAAGAGACTAGCTGCATAGTTCCCACCGACCTTGGCTGCTCCTGTTCCATGTGGTGCAGCTCGGTCATACTCATCTTGAATCAAGAAATTAGTTGGGACTAATCCACCTTTAAAGTAATTTCCAACAGGCATCGCAAAGACCGTGAAAATATATTCTTCAGCTGGTTTCACGCCGATAATATCGCCAACACCAAGTAAGAGTGGGCGAAGGTAGAGTGTTCCACCTGTACCATATGGTGGCACATACTCTTCATTGGCACGAACCACAGCTTTACATGCGTCGATAAACATAGCAGTTGGCACTTTGGGCATCAAGAGACGGTCACAGGTGCGTTGCAGACGTTTTGCATTTTCATCTGGACGGAAGAGTTGAATACTACCATCTTTGGTACGATAGGCTTTCAATCCTTCAAATGCTTGCTGTCCATAGTGAAGACTTGGAGATGACTCTGAAATATGGAGAGTTGCATCTTCTGTTAGTTCTCCTTCATTCCACTTACCATTTTGGTAATGTGCGATATAACGATATGGTAATTTCATATAGGAAAAACCAAGGTTTTCCCAATCAATAGTAACTGTCATGTGTATCTCCTTTATTCTATTCAAACTATGTGTTCTATTCTACACTATTATCCCAAAAATTCAAGCATTATTTGTAATTTTCTGAAAATTTTATCGATAAGAAATCAGCCCTTACGGCTGACTTCTAATGTTATTTAATTTTCGTCCTTTAAAACTTCTTTGAGATAGGCGTCAAATACCTCTTCGTCTGAAATTGTTTCAGAAATGAAACTACCGTTGCTTGTACGCTCTGATAAATTCAAATCTTGTAAGATGGTTTCGTAAATTGTTCCTTTATTGGACTGAACAACTAGAGTCTGGTCACCATCTTCTACTTCTGTACTAAAGAGATCTCCAATGAAACCTTGCTCTGAAACCGTACCAGCCAAGAAGACGCGATGAGGTTTGTTCTTTAATTCTCTTAGAACTTGAAGACCACGTTTAGCACGGCTGGTAGCTGGGATTTCCTCTGTTGATACACGTTTCAAGCTTCCACGTTGCGTTAAAAGATAGAATGATGAAGTATTGCAGATAAAGGCAGCTTGAAGCTCGTCGTCTGCTTTCAAGTTCATAGACTTAACACCAGCCCCCTTAGCTCCAATGACTGGAACCTCTTCGATATTGAAACGCAAAGCGTAGCCGTTTTTACTGATTAATAAAACATCATCCAATTTGATAGGCGCTACTGCAACAATCTGATCGCTATCGTCTTTCAACTTGGCATATTTGACCGATTTAGAACGATAGGTCCGCCACGGAGTGAATTCTTTGCGTTCGACACGCTTAATCTGCCCAAGGCGAGTCGCTGCAAAGTAGGTTGTCGCATCATCAAACTGATCCACGACTTCTGCATAAAGGATTTCTTCATTGGTTTCAAAGTTGGTAATGGTCTGACTCAAGTGCTCCCCAATATCCTTCCAACGAATATCTGCTAGTTCATGGATAGGTCGATAAATAACATTTCCAAGAGTCGTAAACATCAACAAGTGCTGAGTTGTTTTGGCTACTTGTGTAAAAATGAGTCGATCATCTTCTCGTTTACCGATTTCTTCTAATGTTGAAGCCGCAAAAGAACGTGGGCTTGTTCGTTTAATATAGCCCGCCTTGGTCACACTCACATAGGTTTCTTCTTCTGCAATGAGACTTACAGTATCAATCTCAATAACCTTAGCAGTATCTTCTAAAGAGCTGAGTCGTGGAGTTGCAAATTTCTTTTTGACCTCACGGAGTTCCTTCTTCATGAGATTATACAAGGTACGTTCATCACCAATGACAGCTGCAAGCATAGCAATTTTTTCGCGAAGTTCTGCTTCTTCTTCTTGCAAAACAACCACATCTGTATTTGTCAAACGGTACAGTTGCAAGGTAACGATGGCTTCTGCCTGTTCCTCAGTAAATTCATAGCTAACTTTGAGGTTTTCCTTGGCATCAGCCTTGTTCTCAGAAGCACGGATAAGAGCAATGACTTCATCTAAAATAGAGATGACACGAATCAAACCTTCCACGATATGGAGACGTTTTTCGGCCTTTTCCTTGTCAAAACGAGAACGTGCCAAGATAACTTCACGACGGTGGGCAATATAGCTAGATAAGATAGGCACAATTCCAACCTGACGAGGGGTGAAATTGTCAATCGCCACCATGTTAAAGTTATAGTTGATTTGTAGGTCGGTGTATTTTAAGAGGTAGTTGAGAACAAGATCGGTATTGGCATCTTTCTTAAGTTCGATTGCGATACGAAGGCCATCACGGTCAGACTCATCACGAACCTCAGCAATACCTGCTACCTTGTTATTGACACGGACTTCATCAATTTTCTTGACCAAGTTAGCCTTATTAATCTCATAGGGAATCTCAGTGATAACGATTTGCTCCTTACCACCTTTTAACTTCTCAATTTCAGTCTTGGAACGAACAACCACGCGCCCTTTACCAGTTTCATAGGCCTTCTTGATTTCATCACGACCTTGGATGATAGCTCCTGTAGGAAAGTCTGGCCCAGGCAAGAATTCCATGAGCTTTTCAACCTTAGCAGTTGGGTGATCAATCATGTAGACTGTTGCCTCAATAACTTCGGCCAAATTATGTGGTGGAATGTCTGTCGCGTAACCAGCCGAAATCCCAGTTGAACCATTGACCAAGAGGTTTGGAAAGGCTGCTGGTAAGACAGTTGGCTCTTTCTCGGTATCGTCAAAGTTCCAAGCAAAAGGAACTGTTTTTTTCTCGATATCCTGAAGGAGATAGCCTGCAATTTCAGACAAACGCGCCTCAGTATAACGCATTGCCGCAGGCGGATCGCCGTCCATAGAACCGTTGTTACCATGCATTTCAACTAGAATCTCACGGTTTTTCCAGTCCTGTGACATACGAACCATAGCATCATAGATAGAAGAATCCCCGTGTGGGTGGAAATTACCCATGATGTTACCGACAGACTTAGCCGACTTACGGTAGCTCTTGTCAAAAGTATTACCATCCTTATTCATCGAATAAAGAATACGGCGCTGAACCGGCTTCAATCCATCGCGAATGTCTGGCAAAGCCCGGTCTTGAATGATGTACTTGGAGTAGCGACCAAAGCGCTCTCCCATGATGTCCTCTAAGGACATATTTTGGATATTACTCATATAAGATACAAAGGGACGTTTCGGCTTGCCGAAATTTCTGTAGAAAAATAGGAAATCGCTACAGGGTTCGATGAACCCAAGACGATTTATCTTTTTTCCTAAGTCTTAGTCCCGTGTTCAGTTACCTCTAGTAACTAAACTATCCTTTCTGTAGTTTAAAATACGTTTTAAAAGATGCGTCAGGAGTTTTCACACAGCATTTAGGGCGTGTTCAACTCCTTTCAAAGAATGTAGAGTAGTTTTTTATAGACAAAGGAGTTCAGTTACTATAAATAACCAAACTATCCTTTCTGTAGTTTAAAGTTTTGAATTGTGTTCATTATTTTCTAAGTGATTTAGAAGTTTTTCCTTAGCATATCTCATCATCTTCTCAGCCACTTCTTTTTCATACTTAAAGCCCATCTTTTGAGCAAGATATTGAGCTTCTTGATGGAAAAGTTGCATCGTAGCCAGAAGAGACTGAGTGATTTTCCCTATACTTGAAAAATCAAGGAGAGCAGAGAATTCCTTCTCTTTCTCTGTAGGTAAATACTGGAAAAGATATTTGTAGTTCTTACCAATATCGACTGTTCCCCTATCACTTGCGACCTGCCAAGCCCAGACCTTCAAGAGTTCATGTTGGCAAATACCGTAGAGATGGTCGGTCGCATAGATGAGCTGATTACGACAAATCCCTTTGACCACGTAGGCTGACACCCACCAAAATTCATTACAAGATTTTTCAAAATCCGTCTTACTAGCTGGATGTATCCAGAAACGCTGAGGACTGGGAGAATAAGTCTCAAAAATCCCCTTCTTATCTTCTAAAACTGTGAAGCCTGCCTCACTATCCACCCATTCTTGGATGTGCTCTTTTGGGCAGAGGGTCAAATCAAGCCGATTGCCATCTTCGAAAAGCATGAGATAAAGACGGCGATGTCCAAGAGTCAGCTCTTGCTCTACGATACGTTTACCAAACTTGTCCAGCCAAGAAAGGTCACTCGTTAGAGTGTCTATGTCATCTACGACACAGACAAGATCATAGTCTTGGAACTCGTCCTTGGGAGCCTTTGGGTTTGTCCGCGAGCCAGACATGGCGACTGCATTTACCTGTAGCACTTTTGCGGTTTGCAAAATCACATCAAACATCTCGGTTTCAGTTCTCATGGGAATACCTGCCTTTTTAGTGGAAACTCTTGATTCTGTAGAAGACATGTCTATAAAGCGGACTGTCTGCTGGAACTTTTTCATTATCAAATTCTTTGACAAATTCCATGTTCAGTTTTTGCATGACTTTTTGCGAAAGTTGATTGAGTAAGGATGTAAAAGAGTAAACTTCTGACAAGCCAGCTTGCTGAAAAGCAAAGTCTAGACAGGCTTGGGCAGCCTCCGTCGCATAACCATCTTGGCTAGTTCAAGCGAATCTGTCAGACCCAGTTTGTTGTCAAGCGTCATTAGCTGTCTCCTTTCATTCAGATTTTCTAAATCCTGTACCAACAGGCTTAAAACTTATTGACCGATAAAATCCATCTGCTTCAGATATTAATTCAATCCGTGTCAAAGGATATTTTTTGTGGATCTCCTCAATCAGCTGCTGTCCCAGTTTTTTTCTACGGTGGGATTTATCAATAATTATTTCAGCTAAAAAGGTCGTCATCACTTCATCTGTCAAGTAGCGGGCAAAACCAAGGATTTTCTGGTTCTCTTCAACTACCAAGTAATGGGACAGATTTGTTGAAAATAATGATGTCACTTTTTCCTCTGTAAAAGAAAGCCATTTTTCACTTTGATAAAGGCTATAAATAGCTTGACAATCTTTTCTGCTTGCAGGTCTGATAATCATCTTCTATTCCTCCAAATCTGTCAGACTTAATTAACACTCCCCACCGCTTCCGTTACCTTCATAGCAGGTTTGCGTTTTTTATAGCGACTACGGATACCGCAGAGATGGTCAGTCGCATAGATGATTTGCTTGCGACAAATTCCTTTGACCACGTAAGCTGACACCCACCAAAATTCATTGTATGATGCTGTAAATTCCTCTTCGGAGGGCGGAGCAGTCCAGTAGCGCTTAGGATTAGGCAGATACGCTTCAAACAAACCTTTTTTGTCTTTTAAGACTATGAATCCTACCTCACTATCTACCCACTCGTTGATGTGTTCTTTAGGACAGAGGGTTAAATCAATACGATTCCCATCTTCAAAAAGCATGAGGTAGAGACGGCGATGTCCCAGAGTAACCTCTTGCTCAATGATACGTTTGCCGAACTGATCCAGCCAAGAAAGGTCACTCGTTAGATTGTCTATGTCATCTACGACATAGACAAGATCATAGTCTTGAAATTCATCTGTTTGAACCTTTTGGTTTGTACGTGAACCAGATAGTGCCACAGCATCAACTTGTAATTTTTCAGCTGTTCCTAAAATCAGTTCAAGAATCTCTTGGTCAGTTCTCATTTGGCTCATCCTCAGTTGCCTCTATGTTCTGAATAACAGCATCTTCCCTTCTTTTCTGGAGAAGTTTTCGTACTCTTTTTCTTTCAAGCATCCAAAGTAGGAATTGAATTCCCGAAAAAAGGCTTTGCAAGAAAATAAGTATATAAATTTCTTTCGCTTCTCTAAATAATACAAAAATATTTACAATTGAGAGGAGAAATATAATCGTTACGTTGCATATTAATATCCAAGCAAACTTACTAGGAAAGTACTTGATGTGTTTGATACTTTTATAAAGAGTGGTAATCGCATAAGTTAAACTTAAAGGTATATGGGCTAGTATATAGAATATCTGTAAAAATACTTTTAAGTAGGGTTCGTCTATAGACGGATTAAATAATACGAACACACCAATATTACACGCCATAAATACTAAGGAACTTAATGAGTTTGAATAGTCTATTTCCTCTCTATTGGAGATTGCATCAAGAATTATACCAGCGATAACAATGATCTCGAAAAAGAAAAATATCATTATTAAAGAACTGTTCACTGTTCAACCTCCTTTAGCTTCTGAACTCTTTTTCTTTCAAGCTCTCCGACTATGAATTGAAAGATAAAACTAATACCAAAAATTGGTAATAGCAAAACAATTCCCATTTCTTGCGTCAGCATTATAAATAGTAGGTTCATACCTGATAAGATTGCTATTAGCCAAGCATTGATCCTAAGAAGTTTTGAGTAACTACTAGAGTAATACTTGAGATGTTTCGTACTCTTATAAATAGCTGTGATACTGAATGCTAAGCTAGCTGATGTGAAAATATAAAAGTCAAAAACATAGAATAGCAAACCTGCATAAGGATTGGTTCTTAAAGGATTATCAAATAAAAAGACAAAGATCGTTACTATGGTTAATAGTAAAAATTCAAGATAGCGACTTTGCTCAGGTTTACCTTGTTTGGCAATTATATACATCATTGCAGCTAAAGCTAGGAATATGACAAGAAATGGACTATCAAACAATAAACTGATCATGATTTATTCCTCTTTTAAAGAGTTGAAACTGTGAAGAAGGGTGATTTCTTTAAAACACTGTTGCTTCTTCTAGCGTAAATTTGACATTATCTTCAATCCATTTACGACGTGGTTCAACCTTATCTCCCATGAGGACATTGACACGACGTTCTGCGCGTGCTAAGTCTTCAATCGTAACACGGATGAGAGTACGAGTTTCTGGGTTCATAGTTGTTTCCCAGAGTTGGTCAGCATTCATCTCACCGAGCCCCTTGTAGCGTTGAAGAGTCGCACCTTTTCCAAATTGAATACGAAGTTTCTCTAACTCCCCATCTGTCCAAGCGTAAGCCACTTCTTCTTTCTTGCCTTTCCCTTTGGACATCTTATAAAGAGGCGGAAGGGCGATATAGACATGTCCGGCCTCGACAAGCGGACGCATGTAACGATAAAAGAAGGTCAAAAGAAGGGTTTGGATGTGGGCACCATCTGTATCCGCATCGGTCATGATAATAATCTTGTCATAGTTAGCATCTTCAAGAGAGAAGTCTGCCCCCACACCAGCACCTATCGTATAAATCATGGTGTTGATTTCCTCATTTTTGAGGATATCAGCCATCTTGGCCTTGGCTGTATTGATAACCTTACCACGTAAAGGAAGAATAGCCTGGAACTTGCGGTCACGTCCTTGCTTAGCAGAACCTCCGGCAGAATCTCCCTCAACTAGGTAGAGTTCGTTCTTAGCTGGATTTTTAGACTGGGCTGGGGTTAATTTCCCAGAAAGCAAGCCCTTATCTTTCTTACTTTTCTTACCATTACGGCTCTCATCACGCGCTTTTCGTGCTGCTTCACGGGCATCACGGGCCTTAATGGCCTTGCGAATAAGGTTAGAAGCTAGTTCTCCATTTTCCATGAGGAAGAAGGTTAACTTATCAGCTACAATCCCATCTACAACTGGACGAGCTAGTGGACTACCAAGTTTGTCCTTAGTCTGTCCTTCAAACTGAAGGTGTTCTTCAGGAACGAGAATTGATAGAATAGCTGACAATCCTTCACGGTAATCTGATCCTTCAAGATTTTTATCTTTTTCCTTAAGAAGACCCGTCTTACGTGCATAGTCATTCATAACCTTGGTAATGGCTGACTTAAGTCCTGTCTCATGCGTCCCACCGTCCTTGGTACGAACGTTATTGACAAAGGACAAGATGTTATCTGAAAATCCATCGTTGTACTGGAGGGCTACTTCTACTTGGAAACCATTGTCTTCCCCTTCAAAGTAGAGAACTGGTGTCAAGGTTTCCTTGTCTTCGTTAAGATAAGAAACAAAATCTTGCACCCCATTCTCATAGTGAAACTCAATAGTCTCATCTGTTCGTTTGTCCGTTAATGACAAGGTAACATTTTTTAAGAGAAAGGCTGACTCATTAAGACGCTCTGAAATGGTATGGTACTTGAAGTCTGTTGTAGAAAAAATGGTTGCATCCGGCATGAAGGTCACTTTGGTACCTGTTTTGGATTTTGGTGCTGTTCCTACCTTTTCAAGAGTTGTTACTGGCTTACCACCATTTTCAAAACGTTGCTTGTAGACTGCACCATCACGCGTAATTTCTACTTCAAGCCAACTAGAGAGGGCATTGACGACTGAAGATCCCACTCCGTGGAGACCACCTGAAGTCTTATAGCCACCTTGACCAAATTTACCGCCGGCATGAAGAACTGTAAAAATAACCTCAACAGTCGGAATCCCCATAGCGTGCATTCCCGTTGGCATTCCACGCCCATGGTCTTCTACGGTTAAACTACCATCTTTATTGATTGTCACATCAATGCGGTCACCAAATCCAGACAAAGCTTCATCGACTGCATTGTCGACGATTTCCCAGACTAGGTGATGGAGACCAGCACCATCGGTTGATCCGATATACATTCCTGGACGTTTTCGGACCGCATCCAACCCTTCTAGCACCTGAATGGCGTCATCATTATAATTGTTAATATTGATTTCCTTTTTTGACACAAGGAACCTCCTATTTGTTCATCTTTTCTATTTTACAGGTTTTCTAGCGATTTTGCAAAGTTTTTTAAACTCTATGAACATTTAATACTGGCTTTTTTGAAAAATTTTCCTTTTTTGCTCATAAAAAGAAACCAAGACATATGTCTTAGTTTTCTTCTCCTTTAATTTGTTCTGTTGCAACATCTTCACCAAACCATTTCTGGCTGATTTCTTGAAATTTTCCTTCTTGATAGAGCTCCACAAAAGCTTTATTCAGATTTGCTAACAAAGTCTGATCAGCTGGTCTTACTCCAACTGCAAAAGATTCACTTTCAAAACCTGCTGGAAAGATTTCGTACTGATCTAAAATCCCTTCTGTTTGCAAATAATAATTAGCATAGACACGGTCAATCAGCAGGGCATCAATCCGATCATTTTGCAGGTCAATCAAGGCTTCGTTGAAACTCTGATATTGATTGGCCTTCTGATCTTTTACGATATTTTTTAAAAGTTCAGGTTGGCCTTCAAAGTCCAAATAACCTGATGAACCTGCTTGGGCACCTAATACCTTATCTTTCATATCTGAAACTGACCGGATATTCTGAGACTTTTTAGAAACAATCACTTGCTGGTTTTGCATATAAGGGATCGTGAAAGCGACCTTTTCTCTTCGTTCATCCGTCGCAGAATAGCCATTCCAAATAGCATCAATGGTTCCATTTTGAAGTTCTGTTTCCTTCATATCCCAATCAATGGGCTGGAAATGAACCTTGATGCCGAGCTTTTCAGAAACTGCTTGCGCTAGGTCAATATCAAATCCAACATATTGCCCATTTTTCTCTTCAAATCCCATAGGAACAAAGGTATTATCAAAACCGATAGTGATGGAATCTTGTTGTTTATACTTGTTCCAATTATCTACTTTAGGATTACTAGCCTTTTGGGTACATCCCACGAGGAAAAGACCCAGTAGAAATACCAAAATAAGATTGATCTTTTTTAGAATCATAGATACCTCCTATTTGGGATCCACTTTGAGAATTTGATCAGCAATATTTTCTGCAAACTGGAGATCGTGGGTTACGACAATCTGAGTCATGCCCAATTCTCGATTTTGTAGAATCAATTTTTCTACTTCCAATCGTAACTCTGGATCTAGTGCTGAGGTTGGTTCATCATAACCAATCACTTCTGGATCAATCATCATAGCACGCGCTAGGGCAACCCGTTGCTTTTGACCACCAGATAAGGAATAAGGATAGGCATCTGCATGAGCTTCCAGTCCCAGACGAGTGAGTAAGTCGACCGCCTTCTTCTTTGCATCTGCTTCAGACTTTCCCATAGTCTTGATGGGTGACAAAATCAAGTTTTCCATAACAGATAGGTGAGGGAATAGCTGGAAATCTTGAAAAACAAAACCCAATAAGTTTCGCTTTTCAAGTTCATCTAAGTGAAGGGATTCCCCATCGTAAAAAATTTCACCGGAATCAATAGTTTCAAGACCAGCTAACATTCGTAGAAGTGTCGTTTTTCCACCACCAGAAGGACCAACAATTGCTAAAATCTGCTTTTCCGGAATGGTTAAATTAAAATTGGACAGAATTTGCTTATTTCCAAATCTTTTGCTGATATTTCTTAATTCTAACATAGTTAACCTCCTATCTATAGTGGCTGAACTTCTTCTCAAGTTTCTTAGCTACAATCGTAACGATACCAATCATAAGAAGATAGATAGCGCCTGCTAGAAACATTGGAATCAAGCTAGCATCACGATTAGCGGCAGTTCGACTGGCTAGGATCAAGTCAGAAACTCCCAAAGCATAAACCAGAGATGTATCCTTAACCAAGCTCATAACTTCGTTAAAGACACTTGGCAAAACAATCTTAGTCACCTGAGGTAAAATGATATAACGAACTGTGGCAAGTGGTGTAAATTTCAAAACCTTAGCTGCCTCATATTGTCCTTGCGGAATGGTTGCAATACCACCACGGAATATTTCTGCAAAGTAGGCTGCATAATTAAGCGTAAACGCAATGATCGCAGCTGGGACACGATCAAAACGTATCCCGACATTTGGAAGCACATAATAAATAAAAATCAACTGTAAAAGCAAGGGTGTGCCACGCATAATCCAAATATAAACGTCAATTAAATAATGGAGGGGTTTCCAATGAATTTGTAAACAAAAGGCAACCAAAATACCTAAAGGAATGGAAAACACTAAAACGAGTGCAAAAACCTGTAAAGTCATCGCCGCACCATTCAATAAACTTGGTAATATCTCAAATAAGTAAGACATACTGCACCTCCTAAAAACAATTGTTCCTATTATAGCATAAATAAACATAAAAACAAGGAATTTCTGAAATTTTCATGAATTTTTATAACTTTCTAAACCATCATAGAGTTTATAATAAACTTTTCTAAGTGTACAAAGTATCAGATGTCACAAATCGACACAAGATTCCTTTCCGTTTCTCTCCAATTTCATGGTATAATAGAAACATGATGACAATAATATTATTAATTTTAGCTTATTTATTGGGTTCAATTCCTTCAGGCTTATGGATTGGACAAGTATTCTTTAATATTAATCTAAGAGAACATGGTTCCGGTAATACTGGGACTACTAATACCTTCCGAATTCTAGGGAAGAAAGCTGGTATGGCAACATTTGTCATTGATTTCTTTAAAGGTACTTTAGCTACTTTACTTCCACTAATCTTCCATGTGCAGGGAGTTTCAGCAATCGTCTTTGGGCTTTTAGCAGTCATTGGCCATACCTTCCCTATCTTTGCCAAATTTAAGGGTGGTAAGGCTGTTGCAACCAGTGCTGGAGTTATTTTTGGTTTTGCTCCTCTCTTTTGCCTTTACCTTGCAGTCATTTTCTTTGGAATCCTTTATCTGGGAAGTATGATTTCCCTCTCTAGTATTTCAGCTGCCCTTGCCGCGATTATCGGAGTTCTTCTGTTTCCTCTCTTTGGATTTATTTTAACTAGTTATGACCTACTTTTCACTTTAATAATTATTGGTCTTGCAAGTCTAGTGATTGTACGACATAAGGACAATATCAAACGTATCCAAAATAAAACAGAAAATCTAATTCCTTGGGGACTTAATATAACACATCAAGAACCTAAAAAATAAAACGTCAGATGAAACTGACGTTTTTTTTTATGTTATTTAGATTTGATATAGTTGATACCATCTGCTTTTGGAGCAACTGCTTTACCAAAGAAGGCTGCTAGTACGACAATGGTCAAAAGATATGGTGCAATTTGCAAGTAAACGGCTGGTACTCCTTGCAAGAAAGGAAGCTGTGAACCGATAACTGCCAAACTTTGTGATAGTCCAAAGAAGAGACTTGAAAGCATAGCACCAACAGGATTCCATTTACCGAAGATCATAGCAGCAAGCGCGATAAATCCAGGTCCTACGATAGTTGTAACTGAGAAGTTAACAGAAATTGACTGAGCGTAGATAGCTCCACCGATTCCTCCAAGGAAACCTGAAATCACAACTCCCAGATATCTCATCTTGTAGACATTAATCCCCAAAGTATCTGCTGCTTGTGGGTGTTCACCAACTGAACGAAGACGAAGTCCAAAGCGAGTTTTAAAGAGGATAAACCATGCTAAGAATGAGAAGGCAATTGCTAAGTAACCAAGTAAACTTGTTGACTTGAAGAAGATATCTCCGATAACAGGGATATTCGCCAAAACTGGGAAGTCAAAACGCCCAAAAGTTTGCGTTAAGTTGTCCGTTTGGCCCTTGTTATAAAGTACCTTCACCAAGAAGACTGCCAAGGCTGGCGCCATCAAGTTAAGTACGGTACCACTGACAACATGGTCAGCACGGAAATGAACTGTAGCAACTGCGTGAATGAGGGAGAAGATAGCTCCGACTAATCCACCAACTAGAAGAGCCAACCAAGGAGTCGCTGCTCCTAAATCTTGTGCAAACTCAAGGTTAAAAACAACTCCAGAAAAGGCACCCATGACCATGATTCCTTCAAGACCAACGTTAACAACTCCACCACGTTCAGAGAATACTCCTCCGATACTTGTGAAAACAAGTGGTGCTGAGTAAATCAACATAGAAGAAACCATAAGGGTTAACATTGTTGTAATCGACATCCTTATTTACCTCCTTTAAGTTGTTTTCTTGGTTTGACAAAGCGTTCGATGATGTAGTGAACGCTGACAAAGAAGATAATTGAGGCTGTAACGATACTTACAAGCTCAGATGGTACTTGTGCAGCATTCATACCAGGGGCCCCAACTTGAAGCACTCCGAACAAGAAGGCTGCAAATAAAATTCCAACTGGTGAGTTTGCCGCAAGTAGACTTACTGCCATACCGTTAAATCCGACTGCCAATGATGAGCCTTGTACGTAGACGTTTTGGAAAGTTCCAAGTCCTTCTACCGCTCCACCAAGCCCTGCAAGGGCACCAGAAATAATCATTGATAGAATAATGGTACGTTTCGCTGAAATCCCTGCGTACTCAGATGCATTTGGATTGAGACCAACGGCACGGATTTCAAAACCGAGAGTTGTCTTCTTAAGCAAAAACCAGATAACTGCAACTGCTATGATAGCAAAGAAAATCCCAATATTCATACGAGAGTTCCCTGTTAACTCAGCAAGCCAAGGTGTTTGATAAGTTGCGTTTGCACTTACTCGGATGGATGAGTCAGTACTTTGCATGATATCTTTGGGGAAAGAGTGGATAAAGGCATTACTTGTATAGAGAACAATGTAGTTCATCATGATTGTTACAATGACTTCAGATGTTCCGAGGTAGGCCCTTAAAATACCAGGAATGGCACCAACGATACCTCCAGCCACCAACGCAATAACAACTGTCGCAAGAATCAACAATGGGCGTGGTAAATCTGGATTTGAAAGAGCGAACCAGCCACTCATAACCCAGCCAGCGAGTGCTTGTCCTGGGAGACCTACGTTAAAGAAGCCAGCACGACTCGCAACTGCAAATCCAAGAGCAATCAAGACTAATGGACCCATGGCACGGAAAATTTCACCGATTCCACGAACACTACCAAAGGCTGTGTAGAACAACTCTTCATAACCCCAGATAGCATCGTAACCGAAAATCCACATGACGATGGCTCCAAGCAAGATTCCAAGGATAACAGAAATCAAGGGAACCGAAATTTGTTGTAATTTTTTAGACATCACTCTTCTCCTTTTTCCAATTCACCACCAGCCATCAAGACACCAAGCTCTTGCTTGTTGGTTGTTTCTGGCGTAACAATCCCTTGAATCTTACCATCGTGGATAACAGCGATTCTATCTGAGACATTTAGAATCTCATCTAGTTCAAAGCTGACTACAAGGACAGCTTTCCCATTATCACGTTCTTGAATCAAGCGTTTGTGAATGTACTCAATAGCACCGACGTCCAATCCACGAGTTGGTTGGCTGACGATGAGGAGATCAGGGTTTCGATCAATCTCCCGAGCAATGATTGCTTTTTGTTGATTTCCTCCAGAAAGGGCTTGAGCTGGAACAATCTCACTAGCGGCACGAACATCGAATTCTTGCATTAATTTTTTCGCATAGTCAAGGATATTCGTATAATTTAAAATTCCCTTCTTGCTAAGAGGTTCTTTATAGTAGGTTTGAAGAGCGATATTTTCAGAAATCATCATTTCCAAAACCAAGCCATCACGGTGACGGTCTTCCGGAACGTGACCAACGCTCAGTTCAGTAATCTGACGCGGATGTAATCCTACAATGGATTGACCTTTCAACTCCACACTACCAGACTCAATCTTACGAAGTCCTGTGATAGCTTGGATCAATTCAGATTGACCATTTCCATCAATACCGGCAATTCCGACAATCTCACCAGCCCGAACATTGAGTGAAAGATTTTTAACAGCAGGAACGCCACGGTTTTCGTTTACTACTAAGTCTTTAATAGATAGGACAACTTCTTTTGGTTGTGCCGCTTCTTTAGCAGTTTTGAAGGAAACAGAACGTCCCACCATCATTTCTGCCAGGTCAGCATTAGTTGCTCCAGCAATTTCAACTGTTTCGATGGATTTACCACGACGGATAACTGTAACACGGTCTGATACAGCACGGATTTCATCCAGTTTGTGGGTAATCAAGATAATGGATTTACCTTCTTTGACCAAGTTCTTCATGATAGCCATTAACTCATCGATTTCTGATGGCGTTAAAACGGCAGTTGGTTCGTCAAAGATAAGGATATCAGCTCCACGATAAAGTGTCTTCAGAATTTCCACACGTTGTTGAGCTCCTACAGAGATATCTGCTACTTTAGCAGAAGGATCTACCGCTAAACCGTAACGTTCAGACAATTCGTTGATTTCTCGTGTTGCGCGAGCAATATCTAACACACCATTTTTGGTTAATTCACTACCCAAAATGATATTTTCAGCAACTGTGAAAGCCTCTACCAACATAAAGTGTTGGTGAACCATTCCTAT
This sequence comes from Streptococcus sp. HMSC34B10, assembly GCF_001839505.1. Lineage (NCBI taxonomy): Bacteria > Bacillati > Bacillota > Bacilli > Lactobacillales > Streptococcaceae > Streptococcus > Streptococcus sp. HMSC34B10. The sequence continues at coordinate 63,873 of NZ_KV841548.1, forward strand.
TCCTAGACTAGCAGCCTTTGATGGTGAGTCTAGTTTAACAACTTGACCGTTGACCACAATTTCACCACTAGTTGGTTCTAGAAGCCCTGCTAGCATGTTCATAAGAGTGGACTTCCCAGCTCCATTTTCTCCTAAAAGTGCATGAATTTCACCTTTACGAAGTTCAAGGTTAATTTTGTCATTAGCAACAAATTCGCCAAAAACCTTAGTAATTTCATGCATTTCAATGACATTTTCGTGTGCCATATGCTCTCCCTTTCAGAGTTTTATTTTGTTTCAATAAAACCTACTAAAGAAACTTAGCAAGCTCTATTGAGACAAAACTATATGTCTCAATTCTTAAAGAAGCGGCCCAAGACCGCTTCCTAAGAAATGACTTCCCTCAATTATTTTTCAGGAACTTTTACGCTTCCATCAAGGATTTTAGCTTTTGCATCTTCAACAGCCTTTTTACCTTCTTCTGAAAGATTAGTTGTTACTAGGTCAACCCCTTTATCTTTCAATGAGTAGACAATTATTTGTCCGCCAGGGAATTCACCTTTTTCAGTTTTGTTTGCGATATCTTGAACAGTTGTTCCAACTTGTTTCAAAGTAGAAGCAAGTACGAAGTTAGCTTCTTTACCGTCTTTAGAAGTATATTTACCTTCTTCAACTTGGTCACGGTCTACACCGATAACCCAAACTTTTTCGCTTTCATTTTTGCTTTCATTCAAAGATTTAGCTTCTGAGAAGACACCTGCACCAGTACCACCAGCTGCTTGATAGATAACGTCTGCTCCTGCAGCGTATTGAGCTGCAGCGATTGTTTTACCTTTAGCGGCATCACCAAATGAACCGGCGTAGTCTACTTGGACTTTGATAGATGGGTCAACTGATTCAACACCAGCTTTGAAACCAGCTGCGAAACGAGAAATAACTTCAGATTCCATACCACCTACAAAACCAACTTGTTTTGTTTTAGTAGTTTTAGCTGCTGCTACACCTGCAAGATAAGCTGCTTCGTTGTCAGCAAATGTTACGCTTGCTACGTTCTTTTGATCTTTGATCACATCATCAATCAAAACATAGTTTTTGTCTGAATGTTCTTTTGCTGCTTCTTCAACCGCATTGTGAAGGGCAAAACCAACACCGAAGATCAAGTTGTAGCTTCCTGCTGCTTGGTTCAAGTTGTTAGCGTAGTCAGCTTCACTTGTTGATTGGAAGTAAGTGTAACCTTTATCTTTTGAAAGATTGTGTTCTTTACCCCAAGCTTGAAGACCTTCCCAAGCTGATTGGTTAAATGATTTGTCATCAACACCACCAGTATCTGTTACGATAGCTGCTTTAGTCTTCAAATCAGAAGATGAAGAAGCTGCGTTACGAGAAGAGCGATTACCACATGCAGCAAGTCCAAATGCTGCTACTGCAACTAGACCAAGGCCTAGCCATTGTTTCTTGTTCATTACTGAACCTCCTAAATAAGATGCGCAACTAGGTTGCAAGTATGGATTGATAGGTCATTAGGACCCTTGTCACTATAACAGTGACACAGACTAATGCAAGTCTGTAAAAGAATATGGAAGTAATTCCCCGACCGTCATCTCGACCGTCGTTTTATCTTTGGCGACTAAAGTCACCTTTAGATCAGGTTTAAAAAATTCGACCATAACCTGTCGGCAAGCACCGCAAGGTGAAATAGGTCTCTCAGTTTCCCCATAGACAATCAATTCTGAAAAGTCTCGTTGTCCTTCAGAAACAGCCTTAAAGATAGCAGTTCTTTCGCCACAGTTAGTCAGAGAAAAGCTAGCATTTTCAATGTTTACCCCCGTATAAATACTTCCGTCGCTGGCTACGAGAACAGCACCAATCGGAAAGTGTGAATAGGGTACATAGGCGTTTTTACTAGTCTCAATCGCTAAGTCAATCAACTCAGTAGTCGCCATCTGCTAACTCTCCTTTTAAGATTGCTACACCAGAAGATGTTCCAATACGAGTAGCTCCAGCTTCAACAAAGGCAACTGCATCTGCATAAGAACGAGCTCCACCAGCTGCTTTGACTCCCATATCAGGTCCAACTGTCTGGCGCATTAATTGAACATCTGGCAAAGTCGCTCCACCTGTTGAGAAACCTGTAGAAGTTTTGACAAAGTCTGCTCCTGCTTTTTGAGCAAGTTGGCAAGCCAGAACTTTTTCTTCATCAGTTAACAAACAAGCCTCGATAATAACCTTAACCAATTTGTCTCCGCTCGCTTCAACAACTGCACGAATATCTGACTCAACTAAATCGCTATTTCCTGATTTTAGTGCACCAACGTTGATAACCATATCAATTTCGTCAGCACCATTTTGGATGGCTTCTTTGGTTTCAAAGGCTTTGACAGCTGAAGTTGTAGCACCAAGAGGAAAACCTACAACTGTACAAACCTTGACATCAGTATCTGTTAGACCAGCTTTTGCATGAGAAACCCAGCAAGGATTTACACAAACACTGGCAAAATCGTATTCCCTAGCTTCAGATAGCAAACGATCGATTTGTTGTTCGGTCGCATCTTGCTTTAAAAGCGTATGATCAATGTATTTATTTAACTTCATTTCGAATCTTCCTTAAATCAGGAGATAATTTCAATAATTTCTCGTGTTTTTATCACTTTGTCACTTATTTTAATTTTAACATATTTTTGGAAATCTGTAACTAATTCAGGTGAAATTTTGCCATTCGCATATACTTTTGCAACAGTCTCACCATTTTTGACTGAATCTCCAACTTTCTTCTCGAAAACAATCCCTGTCTCATAGTCCAATGCATCTGTTTTGACAGCACGACCAGCACCTAATCTCATAGCAAAAAGACCAAACTCCATGGCTGGAAGTGCCTCTATAATACCATCCTCCTTAGCGGGAATTTCGACTACATGGTCAACTTTTACTGGACGATAGAGGTCTTCTAGGTCACCACCTTGAGCAAGAATCATCTCCTCAAATTTTTTGAGTGCCTGACCATTTTCAAGGTGTTGCTTCACTTCCTCAATTGTTTTTTCAACATTTGCTAAAGACAGCATAATCTGTGCCAATTCGCAGATAAAGTGACTGATATCCTCACGTCCTTTTCCTTGAAGTATATCTATAGCTTCTAGAATTTCCAAGCGATTTCCAATAGCACGTCCCAAGGGTTGACTCATGTCTGTAATCACTGCAACCGTCTTACGACCAACAGCCTTACCAAGACTTACCATGGTTTGAGCTAATTCACGCGCCTCGTCAACCGTCTTCATAAAAGCACCTTCACCGACTGTTACATCCAGCAAAATAGCATCGGCTCCAGCTGCAATCTTTTTACTCATGACAGAACTAGCAATCAATGGAATGGTATCAACTGTTGCTGTCACATCTCGAAGCGCATATAGAAGTTTATCCGCTTTGACCAGTTGGTCAGATTGACCAATAACCGAAACTCCGATATCCTGAACTTGTTTGATAAAGTCATCCTGACTGCGTTCGACTTGAAATCCTTTGATGGATTCTAATTTATCAATTGTACCACCCGTGTGTCCCAAACCTCTACCACTCATCTTAGCAACTGGGACACCAAAACTGGCTACTAAAGGCGCTAAAATCAGAGTGACTTTATCTCCTACTCCACCAGTTGAGTGTTTATCTACCTTAATGCCCTCAATAGCTGATAAATCAAATTCCTGACCTGTTTTAACCATATTCATCGTTAAGTCAGAAATCTCTCTCGTGGTCATACCTTTAAAATAAACTGCCATAGCAAAGGCTGACATCTGGTAGTCAGGAACAGTTCCTGCAACATAACCTTCAATCAACCATTGGATTTCGTTCGAACTGAGTACTTGCCCGTCTCTTTTTTTCTGGATTAGGTCTACTGCTCTCATTCTTTCACACTTCTGAGGATATAATATCCCTTATCTTTCTTTACAACTTCGCAATTGCCAAAGACTTCTTCCATCTTGTTTTTGGCACTTGGAGCTCCCTGTTTCTTTTGAATAACGATGGTTAAATCTCCACCATCAACAAGATAATCAATACTTTTCTCGATAATTTCATGGACGACTTGCTTTCCTGCACGAATGGGCGGATTCGAAATGACATGATTAAATTGTCCCTTTACCTGGTCATAAATATTGGACTGGAAGATAGTCGCTTGAACCTTGTTTTTCAGTGCATTTTGCTGAGCTAAATCCAGAGCGCGATTATTGATATCAACCATAGTGGCTTGGGCACCATAAGCTTTGACCAATGATAAGCCAATGGGACCATAACCACAGCCAACATCAAGAATTCTTTCACCTTTTTCGACATCCAAACATCTTAACAACAGCTGACTTCCGAAATCAATCATTTTTTTGCTAAAGACCCCTGCATCCGTCAAAAAGGTCATTCTTTGTCCCAGCAGCTCCACACTTAGTTCGTGAATATCGTGGGCTGCATCTGGATTTTCTGCATAATACATTTTACTCATAGCTTCATTTTACCACATAAATAAGATAATTGTAAATCGTTTGCATAACAACAAAACCAATCCCTTGCCATCGATTTATTGAAAAATAATATAAGTTCCCTAATCCCTTAGGGGCCAAGCAAGTAAGCACCCAAAGCCATCGTAATAGGAAAGGAAAAAATACAGACTAGACCAAATAAGCAAAGCCACCATTTTTTCATTAAAATACTGTAAATCAAGTAAGTCAATCCAATGATTGGTAGCAAAAATAACAAGACAAAAGCAGACCAGCTATAGGTTTGCTTGCCTATTGTTACAGTAAATTCTATTATAGTCGGAGATACCCACAAAATCGCTACAAGAAAGCTAGTTATTTTTAGAATTTTATCACTCACTACTAGTCTCATAACATCACCTCATTTGATGGTTATACTACTTATATTTTAACAAAGAAAGCGTTTTTCCTCAAATGATTCAGATGTCTTTCTTTGTAAAATATGATATACTGAGGTATCAAAAGAGGATTTTTTATGACCAACGAATTTTTACATTTTGAAAAGATTAGCCGAAAAACATGGCAATCCTTACATCGCAAGTCCACACCACCACTAACAGAGGAAGAACTGGATTCTATCAAGAGTTTTAATGACCAGATTAGTCTTCAAGACGTGACTGATATTTATTTACCACTAGCTCATCTGATCCAAATTTATAAACGTTCCAAGGAAGATCTTGCCTTTTCAAAAGGGATTTTCCTCCAAAGAGAGAGCAAAAGACAGCCCTTTATTATTGGTATTTCAGGTAGTGTAGCTGTTGGAAAATCCACTACAAGTCGACTAATGCAAATCTTGCTTTCTCGTATTTTTCCAGAAGCAAGTGTTGAGCTGGTCACTACGGATGGTTTTCTCTATTCTAACAATCATCTGATAGAACGCGACATTCTCAATCGGAAAGGTTTCCCAGAAAGTTATGATATGGAGGCTCTGTTAAACTTTCTCGACCAACTAAAAAACGGTCAAGATGTAGAAATTCCTGTATATTCCCACGAAATCTATGATATTGTCCCTAATCAAAAGCAACGAGTCAAGGCGGCTGATTTTGTTATTGTTGAAGGAATTAATGTTTTCCAAAACCCACAAAACGAACGCCTCTATATTACTGACTTTTTTGATTTCTCTATCTATGTTGATGCGGCGGTGGATGACATTGAAAGTTGGTATTTGGATCGCTTCTTAAAACTCCTCAGTTTTGCCCAAGATGATCCAAGTAGTTATTACTATCGCTTTACACAATTACCACTGAATGAGGTAAAAGACTTTGCTCATCAAGTTTGGACAAGCATTAATTTAATCAATCTCCAAAACTATATTGAACCGACCAGAAATCGGGCTGAAGTTATTCTTCATAAATCTAAGAATCACGAAATTGATGAAATTTACTTAAAAAAATAATTTCCCCTTGTCAAAACGTAAGTTTTCAGATATAATGGTATAGTTAGTAAATATGGAGGTAAGAACATTGGCAAACATTAAATCAGCTATCAAACGCGCTGAATTGAACGTTAAACAAAACGAAAAAAACTCAGCTCAAAAATCAGCTATGCGTTCTGCTATTAAAGCATTTGAAGCAAATCCATCTGAAGAACTTTTCCGTGCTGCTAGCTCAGCTATCGATAAAGCAGAAACTAAAGGTTTGATTCACAAAAATAAAGCAAGCCGTGATAAAGCTCGCCTTGCAACTAAACTTGGTTAATCAAGAACAAGATACAAAATGAGCTCTTCGGAGCTTTTTTTGTGCGAATTTTTTAGGAGGACATCATGAAAATAACCATTATAGGATATTCTGGAGCAGGTAAGTCAACTCTAGCAAAAAATTTGTCTCGCTACTACTCCATTCCCAAACTTCATATGGACACTCTTCAATTTCAGCCAGGCTGGGTAGACAGTGACCGCGATTGGATGTTAAAAGAGATGAGAGACTTTCTTACCGAACATTCCGATTGGGTGATTGATGGTAATTATTCATGGTGTTATTACGAGGAAAGAATGAAAGAAGCAGATCAAATCATCTTCCTCAATTTCTCCCGTTGGAATTGTCTGTTACGTGCCTTTAAGCGCTATTTAAAATACAAAGGAAAAGTCAGAGAAAGTATGGCCACAGGTTGTCCTGAGCGTTTTGATTGGGAATTTATCCGCTGGATTCTTTGGGATGGACGAACGAAAAATGCTAAGGATAGATACCAATACTTAAACAAAACATACCCTAAGAAGATGCGCATTCTCCATTCTCAAGCAGAGATTGATTATTTCTTACAATCTCTTAAAAAACAGACGATAGAGTAACATTTCATTAAGGTCAGCATAGCCTGAATGACTAAAAAAGGAAGATTTTCATTCAGAAAATCTTCCTTTTGTGTTCTCTTTTATTCAGCAATTAAGGTTTCTAGACCAACCTTCATCATATCGGTGAAGGTATTTTGACGTTCCTCTGCAGTTGTATCTTCATCGGGATTAACTAAACTATCAGAAATGGTCATAATGGCAAGAGCATCGACATGATGTTGGGCAGCAAGATAGTAAAGAGCTGCTGCTTCCATTTCTACAGCTTTCACACCCCATTTACCGAGTTCAATATTCTTTTCAAAGTAATTTGAATAGAAGACATCAGAAGATAGGACATTACCGACGTGAGTGGTCATACCAAGGTCTTTGGCAATGTGGTAGGCTTTATCCAAGAGATCAAAACTAGCGATTTGTGGGAAATCGTATTGAGGCCAGTCGTTGCGGATGATGTTTGAGTTGGTTGCAGCTGCTTGCGCCAAGACCAATTCACGAACATGTACATCTTCATTCAAAGAACCAGCAGTCCCGACGCGGATCAATTTCTTCACACCGTAGTCGACAATCAACTCACGCGCATAGATGGAGATGGATGGCATCCCCATACCTGTTCCCATAACAGAAACACGGTAACCTTTATAAGTCCCTGTGTAACCAAACATGTTCCGGACTTCGTTAAAGCATACAGCGTCGTCAAGGAAATTCTCAGCGATAAATTTCGCACGAAGAGGATCCCCAGGAAGAAGAATTTTATCAGCAATTTCACCCTGCTGAGCAGCAATATGGATAGACATAATATAAGATACCAAACCCGTCAAAAAGCGAAGGGAAAATAGGAGTTGGGCGCAGTGAGCGATGCTCGCTAGACCAACTATCTTTTTCCCACTGCTTTTAGGGTGGGTTCAATTCCTTTCTTTCTTAATTTTGATGATTTAGAGGAGAATAACCCGTATTCAGTTCAGTGAATACGGTTAACCCATACTTTCTTTTTTTGTTTAGAAAAGCTTTCCGCTCGTGTTCAAATCAGAACACACGCTCTACCTTTCTATAAGATACCAAGCCCGTAAAAAGTAAAGTGAAAATAGGGGATTGTCGCAGCAAGTACTGGACTTGCAAGACAAGCGATCTTTTTCACACAGCTTTTAAGCGGGTTCAATTAAATATCGTTTTGAAAGTCATGGATAGCCCGGGTTCAGTTTCAAACCCGAACTGCCCATCCTTTCTTGTTTTTAGTTTGTTAATGAATCCAAAAATGCGTACAATTTTGCATTCATCTCTTGGTAATCGTAAGCACGAATAGCTTCAGGTTTTTGGACAAACAACAATTTCTGACTTTGTTCTTCCAAAACAGCTTCACCGTCTGCAGCAATCAAGAGATTGACTGCATCTGGATCAAATTCCAAGTGGGCTTGGAAAGCATAGTGTTTAGGACTGAAGCGAATAATCTGACGTGGACACCCTTGACTGGTCGCAAGGACGACAGCATCATTCGTCAATCCCGGCATATCCCCATGCCAATGGCCTGAATCAAAGTTTGCACCAAGTAAGCTGACATGCGGATCTGCTAATCCTTCAGGCGTTAAATTCACCGGATAAACTCCAATCTCACGCTCTGGACTGTGTTCATACCTCGCGCCATAAGCAACAGACAAGAGCTGGGCACCAAGACAGACCCCAACGATGTAGCGATCTGCTTTCATAGCTTTTTGAATCAGTTCAATCTCAGCTTGTGGGTCATAGTAAGGGAAGGCTTCCCAATCCTCATCTGGCGATTGTGGTCCTCCCATTACGATCAAAAAGTCGATCTCATCCACAGTCTCAGGTAGGGCTTCATTCTCATAGACTTTGGTCATGGTCACCTGATGACCACGCTCCTGCGCCCACTTGAGATAAGCACCAGGAACTTCAAAAGTTTCGTGCAAGACAAAATGTACTCTCATCGTTTATTCTCCCATCTATTTTGAATCATATAAGACACACCAGCAGCTAGTGCCAGCGGTAGAATCAAAGCCCAGCTCTGTCCAGTAAAACCAAGACTTAGGGCAATGGCAGTCAAGGGAGCTCGTAAGGTCGTTCCTAAAAAGACCGTCGCTCCAAGTAGCATTCCTAGAGCAGGATCTAGGTGAATGCCAACGACTGTCAAAAGCAAAGTCGCTAAGTAGCCAGATCCAATCCCCAAGGCAAATGACGGTGTCAAAGTCCCTCCGTATGCCCCATTTCGTAAGAGGAGATAGACCAGGAGCCCTTTCACGGCCAAAGTCAAGGCTAGATTAGAAAATGGCTGGCCTGATAAGAGGGCTTGGGCTAGAACCTGGCCATTTCCCATAAAAATCGGATAAAAGGACACAATGGCTGCTAACACCATAAAAGCTACAGGCAGAGCCCAAAGAATGGTTCCATCCTTCCGCCGTTTGCGACTAGCCCGATTCGCTAGAAAACGAAAGGCCAGTGCCAAGGGAGTAACCAATAGAGCCACTATGACAGCCTGGAATAAACTACTGGCTGACCAATGAACTGGCGACATATGATAAATAGCACCATGACCAACGATTGGCTGGGCCACCCAAGTCGCCAAATAAGTACTGGACAAGACCAGTACAAAATTTTTCCAGTGATAGGCCAACCCTAGGGTCTCAAAGACAAACAAGCTACTGGCAAAGGGAACCTGATAGACCGCAGCTAAACCGGCTCCAGCTCCACAGGCAATCAATACTCTTCGTTCTTTGATAGCTAAGGAAAAAGCTTTGCCCAAATGACCAGCTAGAAGAGCCCCAACCTCTCGTGGGGCTCCTTCTTTTCCGACCGAAGCACCGGCCCCGACAATCGCAACCTGCATACTTGCATGAAGGAGGTGGGCTAAGGGCGCTGGTTCCCTGTCTCCAGCCAAGTCAATTTGCTTGCGAATAGACAGGATTTTATGGCGGCTCTGCAGGACATACCAGAAACCTGCTGCCAGGACCCCTGTCACACACAGGACTAAGAACCTACGAAGCGCTCCCGCTTCTTGAAATTGCTGGAGCAGATCAGCCCGATTTTGACCAAAAGCTAGTCTTTGCACGCCTTCTAATAAATAATGACAGGCTATTCCGACTAGACCCGTCCCTATTCCCAATGATAAAGTGGCTAACAGCAGGCGCCATCCGTAGGGTAGGCTTTGGAGTCGTTCTTTCATAGGATTAGAGTTCAGCAAGAATCGCTTTTAGCAAGCCTTTGAAGTCGCCTTTGACGCGCTCAGTCACTTCTACCACTTCTTCGTGGTTGAGCTCTTCTTGGAAACCAGCCGCAAAGTTGGTAATGCATGAAATACCAAGGACTTTCAAACCAGAGTGAGCTGCGATGATGACTTCAGGAACAGTTGACATACCAACAGCATCTGCTCCAAGCGTCTTATAAGCACGGATTTCAGCTGGAGTTTCATAAGTTGGGCCAGTCACTCCGATATAAACTCCATCATCTAATTTGATGCCTAATTTGTCAGCGACTTTATGAGCAGTCTCGCGGTATTCAGGAGTGTAAGCTTTCGACATATCTGGGAAACGTGGACCAAAATCATCCAAGTTTTCACCGATCAATGGGTTTTGACCAGTCATGTTAATGTGGTCAGTAATAGCCATCAAAGTACCCGGACCAAAGCCGATACCACCGGCAGCATTGGTGACAAGAACCCCTTCACATCCCAAGACCTTCATGACACGAACTGGGAAAGTCACCACTTCTAGTGGATTTCCTTCGTAGAAGTGGAAACGTCCTTGAAGGGCCAAAACCTTGCGTCCAGCAAGCTCACCGTAGACCAATTTACCAGCGTGTCCGACAACTGTCGAACGACCCCAGTTTGGAATTTCAGAGTAGTCTACTACGACTGGATTTTCGATTTCTTCAGCTAATTCACCCAAACCTGAACCAAGAATCAAACCGAACTCAGGAGCTTCGATTCCTTTGCCCTTCAAAAATGCTGCTGTTTCATTGATTTTTGCTAATAATGTCATTGTGTATCTCCTTTATGATTTCCTTAAAAATTGGCCAATTTTGTCAAATGTATTGGCATTGCGAATGGTCAAAAGACGGTAATCCGGCATCTTGAGGACTTGTCTGTGGTAAGCGGTCTTTGTATAGGTCTCTTCTGAGTATTTACCCCAGTAGATTCCTAGATTTCCACGATGGATGATTTCATCACCGAGCGAAAAAGAAGAAACCAGCCCCCAGACAGCATCCTGATCGAGGCCTTCTGTGTAAAAGAGAACATCCTTGCGGGCCAGATCCTCCTGCCACCAGGCTGGTAGAGCAGCGAGATCTAGTGCATAGTCCTCAGCTGAAAAGAGAGAAAAACTCTGGATAAATGGATAGTATCTTTCAAAGAAAGTCTGTAAATTCTCTATTAATTTAGTTCTAGGCACAATGCTATCAAAGAAGATATTGCCACTATTGATGTAGGTCTCTACCCCATCCAACCCGATCGCTTGAAGCTCCTCTCGAAGCTCCGCCATCACGACCTTGTTTTTCCCGCCAACATTAATGCCTCTAACGAGTAGAGCGTAGCGAATCATCTTAAACTAATTTATCAAAGAAACTTTCACCAATCATGGCAGTTTCAACTCCAAAGTTCTCTGCAATGGTCGCAGAGATATCAGAAAAGTGGCCAACTGGAAGCACACCGTTACCCTTGAAGGATGGGCTATAAGCCAAGAATGGGATGTATTCACGCGTATGGTCTGTACCAGCGTAGGTTGGGTCATTACCATGGTCAGCCGTAATCATTAAGAGGTCATCTTCACGCATGGCAGTGATGATTTCTGGCAAGCGCTCATCAAACTCATGCAAGCAATCGCGGTAACCATGGGCATTGCGACGGTGTCCGTAAAGAGCATCAAAGTCTACCAAGTTGGTAAATGAGAAGCCTTCTTGGAACTCAGGAAGTCCCATGGTCTTAATCAAGGTATCCATACCGTGGCTATTTGATTTGTTGTGGCCCATATCGTGGTTGATACCAGCACCGTTGAATATATCATTGATCTTACCAATTGCATAGGTATCGATACCAGCTTCGTTCAATTTGTCCAAAACAGTCGGCGCAAATGGTGAAACAGCCAAGTCACGACGGTTGGCAGTACGTGTGAAGCTACCTGGTTCCCCAACATAAGGACGAGCAATGATCCGACCAAGAAGAGCCGGACGTTCCAAGGTGATGGAACGAGCATATTCACAAATACGGTAGAGTTCATCCAAAGGAATGATGTCTTCGTGGGCTGCAATTTGAAGAACAGGGTCTGCTGATGTATAGATGATCAACTCACCAGTTTCCATTTGACGTGGTCCAAAGTCATCGATAACAGCTGTACCAGAGTACGGTTTGTTAGCTTCACGGATAACCTTACGACCTGAAAAGTCTTCAATCTTCGTAATAATTTCTTCAGGGAAACCATTCCAGAAGGTATCAAAAGGTTCGGTGATGTTAAGTCCCATAATTTCCCAGTGACCAGTCATGGTATCTTTCCCAAGAGAAACCTCTTGCAATTTTGTTGCATAACCAGTTGGATTGCTTTCAGCAGGAACCGTCTTCAATGGTACTTCACGAGGAATATTTCCAAGCCCAATCTTCGCCATATTTGGTACATTCAAACCGACGGTTTTTGAAATATGTCCAAGTGTATCAGATGCTCCATCAGGAACTCCTGCATTGACAAAGTTATTAGCATCTGGTGCCGCACCGATTCCTACGGAATCCAAAACCACTAAATGAATACGATTAAATTTAGACATAAATGCCTCCTTCTATTTCTTTTCTTTTTTTGAAGTTAAAATTTGAATACCATTTTGTCCCGCTACGATAACCTTGTCTACCATTTGGTTAAACAAACCGTGCTCTACAACACCGACAATATGGTCTAACTCTTGCCCAAGGGCAATTGGATCATCAATACTACCTAAGTCCAAATCGATAATAAAATTTTTCATATCTGTCACAAAACGTTGACCGTCTTTTTCACGAAATGCCGGCTTGTATCCTACTCGTTCAAAATAGCGGAAAAGCAGTTCTGCACCATACTGAACCACTTCTACAGGTAATTTAAAAGCCCCTAGTTTTTCAACTAGTTTGCTTTCATCAACAACCCAGATGTATTCTTTGGACGGGGTTGCTACAACTTTCTCCATGAGAAGTGCACCACCACCACCTTTGATACCATTGTACTGGCCATCGACTTCATCCGCACCATCTACAGTTACATCAACTTCATTGACTTCATCAATAGATTTTAGCGGAATATTTAGGTCTTCAGCCTGTTTACTGGTCGAACTCGAAGTCGTTACAGCTGTAATTTGCAGGCCTTCTTCCTTGATGCGACGACCTATTTCTTCTACAAAATAATAGGCAGTGGAGCCTGTTCCAAGCCCGACAACCATTCCATCCTTGACAAACTCAGCCGCCTTGATACCTGCCAGCTTTTTCAGATTTTCCACTTATATACCTCCAAATAGAGCTTCTTTTATTATATCATGAATACGCTTCAAATTCATCCAAATATTGGAAAAACCCGAACATTTTATTTCGGGCTTAATCTTTTTATTTTACCATATCAGGGTCGTAGTCATAAAATCCGGTATCAAGGAAACGATTTTTAGGGTGTAATTTGTGGACTTCCTCATCCAACATAAAGGCCTGGTCATGTGTAAAGTGACCTTCTTGAATCAAGTTACGCGCTTGGATAAAGAGTTTTGCTATTTCTACAAAGTTTTGTCCTGGAGTGTAGAGACCTTCCAATTTCCAGTGAGTAAATCCATGTTCTACCAATTCTGTCAACTTGGTCATCAAATCAAGGTCATTGTTAGCAAAGATATGTGTCCCGTGATTATCTTCAAAAATTGAATAGTGACTATCTGGATCACTTGGCTCTGCTAAAAACAAATCACGTTGACGTGTTTTTTCATCATGAATATGAGTAAAATTATAGTAATTTTGCAATAGAGGTCTCTTAGAATGGTGGATAACACTAGCACCATAAACCAACATTTCTGCTGGAATTTCCAAAATTTCTGGCATTTTAAAGAGCTCAGCAGATGGGATTTCACGCGCCAAAACAGCTTCAGAAGCTCCTGCCTTTTGACCCCAGAAATTAATCTGACGACTACTTGTGACCATGGTTGAAGCGTCATAAATCGTTTTAAAACTATAACCATCACGGTTAACGACATAAAAGACACCTGCTTCCCCAACAGTAATGTAATCTGTTTTTATTTCTTCCAAAAAATCAAGGAAAGGCTTAATACGATCCATCTTATCTTGATGCATGAGTGCATTAACCGCTACGACTAACGTTTTACCTGCATCATGAACCAAATTGGCAATGGTTCTCAGTTCCTCATAACTAAAGGTCTTTGGCAAACGAAGACCAAAATCTTTCTCACCGACATAAATGCGGTCGACACCAGCTTCAAGTAGCTGTTTTACTTGTTCAATACTTTCAGCAGTTGCTGTAATAATAATCTTTTCCATAGGTAAGATTATACCATATTTCAAAAAAATCAGCTATTCTTGAGAAATGAAAAGGTATTTTATGCAATTTGTAACAATCCTGTAACAATTCTCTCTTCAAAAAAATGATAAAATAGTAATGTATTGTTAAGGAGAGAAACATGCCCGCAAGAAAACTGCACCCGTATGAGTTAGAACAAGAAAGAATTAAAACTACTCAGTTTCAAGATTATGTTACGGAGAATACTTCTGTTGCTAGTGTAAAAGAAGTTCTATTTTTTGTAAACATTGCTTGTTTCTGTGTCTTTTTAGCGATCTTTAGTTTTATGTTCTTAGCGCTAAAATTGAACACTGTTTTATCCTTTGCTTTAGCAATTGGACTTAGCATTATCGTTTTGCAACTTCAACGAACGATTATCAAGAAAAAATTCAAATAAAAAACCTTCAATTTATCGAAGGTTTTTTTATTTATTCTTTCGTCTTGATGGTGTTGAGATAGCTATCTTGACTTCAAAAATTGTTCCGTTAGGTTTGTTGTCTTTCACACTGATAGAGCCTTTTAAGGCATCGACGATCTGCTTAGCTAAAGACAAGCCTAAACCGAAACCACCCTTTTGCCGTGTACGTGCCTTATCCACGCGATAAAAACGATCAAAGATTTTCTTTTTATCGGCTGCAGTTATACCGATCCCATTATCTGCTACCGTTAGATAGAGACTGCGTTCTGTCGTTGAAATCTCAAAATAAATATCTCCTTCTTCTTCTGTATACTTGACAGCATTGTCAAACAGAATAGTCATCAATTGCTTGAGGAGAAGTTTATCAGTAATAATTGTTCGATGAATACGATTCTCGAAACGAAAAACACGATTATTCTCGGATGCAATCATTTCAAAGTTGGTAAAGGTTGCGTTAAAGAAGTCTGGTTCTACTTCTGCAAGTTCAGGTTTAATTCCATCATCTCTACGTGCTAGATTGAGAAGATTCGTGGTTAGAAACCTCATATTTCTGACTTCTTCCAGACTTGAAGCAATGCTCTCGCTTGACTCCATAATGGTAGCTTCTGGTTTTCTAAAAAGAGTTTCCAGACGATTTTGCAGAACAGCTAAAGGAGTACGTAGCTCATGACTAGCATTTTCCACAAAACTCTTCTGTTTTTGAATGCTTTCCATTAAAGGTTTAACACTGACACGTGCAAGATAGAGACTAGCTAAGATAGATAGAATCCAAAAGCTCGCCATAACTACCACAATTAGCTGTTCGTGATTTTGACTAATCTGTTCTAGCTGACTCGTATTTATCAGGACAGCAGCATACTTAATGTTAGTCGAAACTGTATCAATGTTCATCTCTGTCAAAACAGCACGGTAAACCTCATCTTGGCCATAGCTATTTATTACATGAAGCTGGCGTATATGGTTTAAATCCTTTTTATTGAATGTTATTTTATCTAACCCTAAAAAGCGATTCCCAGTCACCAATTGATTGAGATTCGAATCCAATAAAATAACTTCCGTATTGGAACTGATTGTAACCTTTTTGTCCGAATTAGAAGTGACATCTCCTCCGTTTAAATCCTTTAGGTTCTCTGATGCACGATTCACTGCTAACTGAATAACATTCTGAGGATTATTACTGAGTGCCAAAAGCTTCTCATCCACTGATGTATAAAGACTGGAGTGCATAACTTGGAGAATAATCAAGGTCATAGCAGAGAAAATCAGCGTGAATACTCCAAAGTTTCGGATAAAGTAGCTGAAATCTTCTGCATACCAATTATTTTTAATTTTATTGAACATGTTTTAAAATATACCCAACACTTCTTAAGGTTTGGAGGTTTTCAGCAAAGTCTGATCCCTTTAATTTCTTACGGACTTTTGAAACGTAAACTTCAACAACCGATATAGTGGTGTCACTGTCAAATCCCCACAAGCGGTCAAAAATTTGGGTCTTAGGTAAAATGACATTTTGATTTTGGAGGAAATAAACTAATAATTCGAATTCTTTTCCGAGTAGCTCCACCACCGTGCCGTCAACTCGAACTTCATTGGTAGAAAGATTGACAGTCAAATCACCATAGGAAAGAGTATTTTCATTAAACTTACCTGAGCGTTTGAGAAGGGCTTGAATCCGCATCTTGAGCTCTTCCAAGTAGAATGGCTTAGTCAGATAATCATCCGCACCGAGTTCAAATCCGTGTCCCTTATCATCAATACTTTCCTTGGCAGTCATGATGAGGACTGGTGTCGATACTCCCTTTTCACGTAATTCTTTCAAGACTTGGAAACCATTTTTTTCGGGCAACATCAAGTCTAAAAGAATCAAGTCATAAACGCCACTCTCTGCTTCATAAAGACCTTCTTCTCCATCAAAAACCTGCATGACATCCGCAAAATCATCTAAAAAATCAAATACAGAATTTGATAGACTTAAGTCATCTTCCACTAATAGAATCTTGATCATCAAAAATTCCTCCTTGCTAAGACTATTATAGCAAAATTATCTTAAAAAAAACTCAACTTTCCTTGTTTTACAAGGAGAAAGTTGAGTTTTACTTTTTTTTATAGGATCAATCTATTATGCCTTCGCATATTGAGCAATAACTGCTTCAACAGCTGCTTTTTCACGGTTAATCAAGTCTACGCGAGCTGCGATTTCCTTGATACCCATACCGATATTACGGCTCAAAGCAAGGTCAGATAATTGTGGTTCAAAGAAGGCCTTGTATTCAGCTAAACGTTCAGCTGTTTTAAAAGTACGTGCTGGAATAATGACAAAGCTATCAAAGCTCATATCTCCACCAAGAGCTGCCTTAATCCATTCCCAATTGTCACGCGCCCATGTCCAAACAGTTTCTTGAGTTGCTTCATGTCCTAAGAATTGAAGATACCAAGCAGAAAGGTCTTGAGGTTTCACCACAAATTTATCCTTCCAAGTTGCAATCAACATTTGGATATTGGCTTCATCTGTACTGTAAGCCAAGGCTGCTGCTAATTGACGTTTAAAGACAGCATCAGTCGCATGTGTGTATAGATCAAGGTAAGTTTCTACCAGTTCTTTACTTTCATGATGTTTGATTTCATTGATCAAAATCTGAGCTCGTGTCGCTGCTGGAAGGCTTGTAAGATTTTCCTTATGAGCTGCGAAAATTTGGCTCGCTGCTTGACTAGCTCCTTCGTCATTTGAACGAATCATCATTGATACAGCCATTTGACGAACCAACTCATCCTCATCTGCTTCACCTACTTTTGCTTCCAATCCTAGGCGTTCATAATTGTGACGGGATAATTTGGCAACAAGAGCTTTGAAATCATGCTCAGTTTGAGTGCCTTCGTCGATAAAGCGTTCAAGAGCAACAATCACTTGAGAAACTGCCGATACTACAAGGTAAGATTCTTCCTTAGCAAGTTGATCCACTACTGGAAGTAAATCTGCATAAGAAACCTGACCTGCTTCAGCTAACAAACGACGTTCTTGGACGATTTGAAGCTTACTTGTATTATCTAGTTTAGATAAGTCTGCTAGGACTGCATCAAGCAATTCACCTTGGTAATCTGTAATATAATGAGCAGTATTTTCAGTGTTAAGACGAAGAGCTGTTTTGTTTGCAGCAAGCAAAGCTGCGTAACCAGGAATTTCGATACTTTCAGTTTCAAGTGTATCTGGCAAGCCTTTCCAGTTACTATTAAGAGGTACTACCCAGAGACGATTCTTGTCTTCGTGTTCACCGATAAAGAATTGTTTTTGTGAAATCTTCAAAACATCATTTTCAACTTTGACAGTGAGAACTGGATAACCAGGTTGTTCCAACCAAGAATCCATAAAGGCTGCTACATCACGACCTGATGCTTGACCAAGAGCATTCCAAAGGTCACGACCAATGGTATTGCTATACTGATGTTTTTCAAAGTAGGCATGCAAGCCTTTGGCAAAATCAGCATCTCCTAACCAGCGACGAAGCATATGCATGAGACGGCTACCTTTCGCATAGACAATAGCACCGTCAAAAAGCGTATTGATTTCATCAGGATGCTTCACTTCAACGTGAACTGATTGAACACCATCTGTTGCATCACGTTTAAGAGCAGCTGGTACGCCACCTGTTTGGAAATCTTCAAAGATGTTCCAGCTTGGTTCAATCGCATTTACACAGACGTATTCCATCATATTGGCAAAGCTTTCATTGAGCCAAAGGTCATCCCACCATCTCATGGTTACAAGGTTACCAAACCATTGGTGAGCCAATTCGTGTGCTACAACAAGAGCAACTTGTTGGCGGCTAGCAACTGATGAATTTTCATCTACAATTAAGCAAACTTCGCGGTAGGTTACGAGACCCCAGTTTTCCATAGCTCCAGCAGAGAAGTCTGGAATTGCGATATGAAGAGATTGTGGAATTGGATATTTAACCCCATAATAATCTTCATAAAATTCGATGGCACGAACAGCGATATCCAAAGAAAAATCAAGGTTTGTTAGTGGATGCGCCTTGGTAGAGTATACTCCTACAAGCGTGCCATTTTTAGTGTGGGCAGTCACGCCTTGCAAATCACCTGCTACAAAAGCAAGCAAGTAAGAAGACATGCGAGGGGTTGTTGCAAACTTCCAGATACCTGTTTCCTTGCGGTTATCTACTTCGATTTCAGGCATATTTGACAAGGCTAACTCACCTTCAGCTTGGTCAAAACGAAGAGATAAATCAAAAGTTGCTTTTGCTTCTGGCTCATCCACACATGGGAAAGCTTCGCGAGCAAAATGGCTCTCAAACTGAGTTGATACGACTTCTTTCTTTTCACCATCAAGAGTGTAGTAAGATGGGTAAATACCAGTCATATTGTCAGTAATCTTCCCAGAAAAAGCAAGGGTCAACTCCACTTGACCAGCTTCAGCGAGTTCGATATGAAGGGCTTCATTCTCATGATCAACTGTAAATGGACGAGCTTGACCTGCTACTTCTACAGAAGCAATTTCCAAATTCTTTTGGTGAAGAGAAATTTTGTCGCTCTTAGCGTGCCCAGAGATTGTAACCTTACCTGAGAAAGTCTTTGACTCACGACTCAAATCTAAAAACAAATCATAATGTTCAGGTACAAATTGATGAATAAAATGTTCAACTGCTTGCATCATTTTCTCCTATTCTATTTTTCAGAGCTCATTGGCTCTTCTTTCAAACAATCCTATTTTATCATATTTTGAGCTAGAAAGAAGGATTGGGACGGTTTTTGCCCGATTTTCTTTCTAATTTTTAACTATAAGGGATAAACCTTGCGAAATTCTTCTAAAACCACCTTGCTGTCAGGTGTAAAAGTCAGTCCAATCTCGCTCATCCACTCGGTGAAAACCTCCTCATGAACCTGACGCCAATAGGCCAGAGATTTGTCGCCTTCACCTTCCTTATAGGCATGGTCGGCTGACACTTGATGGAATGGCTGAACGGAAACCTTTGTAATTTCAATAATGCAAACAGCTTGTTCCTTACTATCTAAAATAACATCAAAGGTCCCTTCTTGTGGAAGGGGTTCATCCTCTACTGCGTAAAGATCGTAGGCTGAAGTTGTTGCAGTCTTTTCACCTTTAAAGACCAGTTCCGCTAAAAGGTCTGGATCCACTCCAAAGGCCCAGGCATCTATCTCGTCTCCTATAGAGGGGTTGATTTTCTTGTAGGCATTCCACATTTCTTGAGGTGTCATTTGTTCTCCTTTTTTTCTTTTACCTTCCAATTTTTATAGCTTGTCATGTCTAAATCTGGAAATCCTCGTAACTCTGCCTTCACTTTTAATACTAAGGGTGAGGCATTTTCTTTGGTAATTTCTTCCAAATCCAACCAAACTGCCTTTGCTGAATCATTGCTTCCATCAATAACCTCCTGAGGAATCGACTTCTGAGAGCTCTCAAAATTGAGTGCGATATCATAAAAGGCCATGATATGATGCACTGCGAAGTTTTTCCCCTCTTCTTGAACCATCACATCATAAATTCTAGGATTTGAATAACTGCTAAGAGAATATCCTGTCTCTTCAAGAACTTCTCTCTTGAGAGTTTCAGTCAGTCCTTCACCTGGTTCTTGACTACCACCCGGTAAATCAAAACGATACTGATAAGGGCCTCTCGTTTTTTCAATGCAGAGTAACTTCCCATTTTCGAAGCAAATTCCGTATACACCAAAGTGTTTTTTGATTTCCATTTGATTCTCCTACTTCAAACTCCATCCAGTATGCTCGTATTTCTTATTTGCTTTCAGTCCTAGTAAAATTTCTTCTAATGTCATGATTTTCCCCTTTATAGTTCTCTTATTTTATTATAACAAAAAACCGTTTTACAACGGCTTTTTGACAATTATTTTTATGATTCCTAAATTACCACTGTAATCCAGCTTCTCGGATTTCTTTTTTAGAGGCAAACTTCCCATTTGATCGATGCCATCTTCCATTTTTATCTCTATAGTAACCACCTGAATTACTGCTGTGCGATTCTTCCGCTGGTGCTTCAGTTTCCTGTTTCGTCTGTTCTTCCTTTGCTTTTTGTTCTGCTTCTTTTTTAGCTTTTTCTTGTGTCTCTTTCTCTTCAGCCTCTTTCTTAGCTTTTTCCTCAGCTGCCTTTTGTTCAGCAGCACGTTCTTCAGCTGACTTAACCGTGTTCTTTGCAGTACCATCCGCATAGTTGATTTCGGCATTGGCTGAAATATTATCTAAGGCAACATGAGTTACGGAATACTGATCAATTTTTTCCTTATTGCTACCTAATTGAATCTCAAGTAACTTGCCATCCTGATCAATTCCGACGTACTGAAGTTCAATCTGTCTAGGAATCAATTCATCATCCTTATAAACTGCTGTTACCTTATAGTCAAGATAATAGTTGGGATGATTTGCAAGCCATGAATCTAGCCCATTTTCATAATAAAGCATGCTACTTTGATTCTTATCATCCGTTCCAGTAAAGGAACCTGTATTTAACCAGGCTGTCATAGGAACTAGATTGCGACCTTCATCGTTAAGTCCGCTAAATTGATAACCAACTAAATGACCACGATTCATTAACCATGCTTCCTTCGTACCATCACCATAGTAAAATTTATAGTTATGCCATCCAACTGGGTCAAACTTTAGCTTTGGTTCCCGTTTCTTTTTGGGCTCATCACTATCTTTCAATTGAATATGAGCATAAGTTGCGCGAGATTTCGTATCAAGTTCCCCGAGTTCCAGCTGCTTTTCGTTTTTAAAAGTAAGTAAACCAGCTTCCTTGTATAACTTTGTATTATCTTGCGTAGTCTGTTCAGTCGTTACAGGTTCAGCTACTTTCGCCTTTTCCTTATGTTTCGAGCAACCGACTGATGTCAATAGAGAGAGTAAAACAACAGAAGTCAAAACTATTTTTCTCATTCTAAATACTCCTACTTTATTAAAATATTTATTATATTGTTATTTTACACCATTTTATCATTTATAGTTTGTGTTTTCAAACAATTATATAAATTTTTTTAAACAAAAAGAGCGAGATAGAATCTCGTTCTTAATAAAATATTTCTTTAGTTTCTATGGCAAATCATTCCCTGCTGCGAGGTAAATCTCATACCATTCTTTTCGAGTTAGGTTGACATTACTTGCTTGGCTTGCTTCTATCAAATGTTTAGGGTTAGTTGTTCCTACTACTGCCTGCATCTTGGCTGGGTATCGCAACACCCAAGCGATAGCAATAGCTGAAGGACTCACACCGTATTTTAAGGCTAGTCGGTTTAGAACTTGATTCAGTTGTTGGAATTGCTCATTGCCGACAAAATTCCCTTTGAAATATCCGAACTGTAAGACTGACCAGGCCTGAATGACCATATCGTTTAGTTTGCAGTATTCAAAGATGCTTCCATCACGCAAAGCTGCCTTGTCACCTTCCATATTGACATGGAAACCTGATTCAAATCCTGGCGTAAAAGCTACGCTTAGTTGTAATTGATTGATAGATAAAGGTTGTTTGACCTCTTTCTTCAGTAATTCCATCATCATAGGATTTTGATTGGACACACCAAAGTCTCGAACCTTACCTGATTTGTGAAGGATATCGAAGGCCTCTGCAACTTGATCAACTTCCATCAAAGCATCTGGGCGATGGAGAAGCAAGCTATCTAGATAATCAACCTGCAATCTTTTTAGAATCCCGTCTACTGATTCTAGAATATACTCTTTTGAAAAATCAAAATAGGTAAATTCTTCTATGCGAATGCCACACTTGGACTGGATCCACATCTTTTCTCGCAGGTCAGGACGATTGTTTAACACTTGACCCAGTAATTCTTCGCAACGTCCACCACCATAGATATCTGCCAAGTCAAAGGCATTGATTCCTGCAGATAGGGCTGTTTCTACCAGCTCTTCAACTTCTTTGACCGATTTGTCATTGATTCGCATCATGCCTAGAACGATTTCGGACAATTCTCTTTTCTCTTGACCAAATGGAATGTACTTCATGGCAATTTCCTCCGTTTTCATTCATTATAAAGTAGAATGACACTTTTATCAACTACTTCCTTACAAAAGAAAAGAACCAGTTCAAACTGGTCCTTTTAAATCTTAGCCGATCACACTTCCATTTGGTACAGCTGGATCCACTGTGAGGAGGGTTAATTTACCTTCATGTTCAGCTGAGAGAATCATCCCTTGGCTGACATATTTTTTCATCATTTTACGTGGTTTGAGGTTGGCAACGATTTGTACTTTCTTGCCGACCAATTCTTGTTCGTTTGGATAGTATTTTGCAATTCCAGAAAGGATTTGACGGTCTTCACCATCTCCAGCATCCAAGCGGAATTGAAGCAACTTATCAGAACCTTCTACTTTAGAAACTTCTTTTACTTCAGCGACACGGATTTCAACCTTATCGAAGTCTTCAAACTTGATTTCTTCCTTGTTTAGTTTGAGTTCGACTTCATCTGGATTCCATTCTTTTTCGACGGCTGGCTTGTTACCTTCCATTTGTTCCTTAATATAGGCGATTTCTTCTTCCATATCAAGACGTGGGAAGATAGGTGTTCCTTTAGCAATTACTGTTACATTCGCAGGGAAATCAGCCAAACTCAAGTTCTCAAGGCTAGAAACTTCTGCGAGACCAAGTTGAGTCAAGACTGCACGACTGGTTTCCATCATAAATGGTTCAATCAAGTGGGCTACGACACGAAGGCTTGCTGCCAAGTGACTCATCACACTTGCCAATTGCTCACGAAGGGCTTCATCCTTAGCCAGTACCCATGGAGCTGTCTCATCGATGTATTTATTAGTACGTGAGATGAGGGTCCAGACTGCTTCAAGTGCACGTGGATAGTCAACTGCTTCCATGTAGGTATTGTAGTCAGCGATTGATTGTTCAGCTACTTGAGCAAGTTCATTGTCAAAGTCTGTCACACCTTCTACATAGGCAGGGATTTGACCATCAAAGTACTTATTAATCATTGAAACCGTACGGTTGAGGAGATTCCCAAGGTCATTGGCTAATTCATAGTTGATACGACCTACATAGTCTTCTGGAGTGAAGGTTCCGTCTGAACCGACTGGAAGGCTACGCATGAGGTAGTAACGAAGGGGATCAAGTCCGTAACGTTCTACCAACATTTCAGGGTAGATGACATTTCCTTTAGACTTAGACATCTTACCGTCTTTCATGACAAACCAACCATGGCCAATCAAACGTTCTGGCAATTTGATGTCGAGCATCATGAGAAGGATTGGCCAGTAGATGGAGTGAAAACGAAGGATGTCTTTTCCGACCATGTGGAAGACGGTTCCGTTCCAGAATTTGTCAAAGTTTTCATGATCTTCTTGGCCATAACCAAGAGCTGTCACATAGTTGAGAAGGGCATCAAACCAAACGTAGACAACGTGTCTAGGATTGGATGGAACTTGTACTCCCCAGGTAAAGGTTGTACGAGAAACTGCCAAATCTTCCAAGCCTGGCTCAATGAAGTTACGCAACATTTCATTAAGGCGACCATCTGGAGTGATGAAGTCAGGATGTGATTTGAAAAATTCGACCAAACGGTCTTGGTATTTGCTGAGGCGAAGGAAATAAGACTCTTCTGAAACCCACTCCACTTCGTGGCCCGATGGAGCGATACCGCCCGTTACATTTCCAGCTTCGTCACGGAAAACTTCCGCAAGCTGGCTTTCTGTAAAGAATTCCTCATCTGAAACTGAGTACCAGCCAGAGTATTCACCTAGGTAGATATCATCTTGAGCTAGCAAGCGTTCAAAAATTTGCGCTACCACTTTTTCATGGTAATCGTCTGTGGTACGGATAAATTTATCATATGAGATATCCAGTAATTGCCAGAGTTCTTTAACACCAACTGCCATGCCATCAACATAGGCTTGAGGAGTGATGCCAGCTTCTTCTGCTTTTTGTTGAATCTTTTGGCCATGCTCATCAAGACCAGTCAGATAAAAGACATCGTAGCCCATGAGGCGTTTGTAACGAGCTAGGACATCACAGGCGATAGTTGTGTAGGCAGAACCGATATGAAGTTTACCAGATGGATAGTAAATCGGCGTTGTAATATAAAAATTCTTTTCAGACATAATATTTCCTTTCCAGGCAAATGAAACCTGTTTTTATAACACCTCATTATACCATATTTTTAGTGATTTTCGAAATGGAAATCCTTACAAATCAAGATAAACCAGTGTCCATCTTATTCTTCCTATCTGTTAGCTATGATAGGCTACCACCTAGTGTGAATCACAAGGGCAGAATGATGTGTAACGACGATGATACTTTCCTACTTCACTTACTTCAAAAACAACTTGCAGAATCTGATTTCAAGCCTTCTACTAGCTTTTCTACGTAGCAGATTTTTGCATTGACTTTCAAAAAAAGATAGAATATGACTAGAAAACAACTAAAGGAGCTTTCTTATGAGAGAATATGACATTATTGCCATTGGTGGAGGTAGCGGGGGAATTGCTACCATGAATCGTGCTGGCGAACATGGTGCTAAAGCTGCAGTTATTGAGGAAAAGAAATTAGGTGGAACTTGTGTCAACCAGGGCTGTGTCCCTAAAAAAATCATGTGGTATGGAGCTCAAATCGCAGAGAGTATCCACAAATATGGACCTGACTATGGATTCACAAATACTGGGAATCGATTTGATTATGCAACTCTTCGTAAGAATCGTGAAGCCTACATTGACCGTGCTCGCTCTTCTTACGATGGAAGCTTCAAGCGTAATGGAGTTGATTTGATTGAAGGGCGTGCCGAGTTTGTCGATGCTCATACTGTCAGCGTTAATGGCGAATTGATCCGCGCTAAGCATATTGTGATTGCGACTGGAGCTCATCCTCATATCCCTGCTATTCCTGGTGCAGAACTAGGTGGTAGCTCAGATGATGTCTTCGCCTGGGAAGAGTTACCTGAATCGGTAGCTATTCTAGGTGCTGGTTACATTGCTGTAGAATTGGCTGGTGTACTCCATACACTTGGTGTTCAGACAGATTTATTCGTCCGTCGTGAACGTCCGCTACGTGGATTTGATAGCTATATCGTTGAGAGTCTAGTTCAGGAAATGGAAAATACAGGACTAAACCTCCACACACATAAGGTTCCTGCTAAACTTGAAGAAACTGAACAAGGCATTACCATTCATTTTGAAGATGGTAGCAGCCACACTGCCAGTCAAGTTATCTGGGCAACTGGTCGCCGTCCAAACGTTGAAGGACTTCAACTCGAAAAAGCTGGTGTCACTCTCAATGAACGAGGCTTTATCAAGGTTGACGAATACCAGAACACTGTTGTTAAAGGTATCTACGCACTTGGAGATGTCACAGGTGAAAAAGAACTAACTCCTGTTTCAATCAAGGCTGGTCGTACCCTATCTGAAAGACTTTTCAACGGCAAAACCAATGCTAAAATGGACTACACTACTATCCCAACTGTAGTCTTCTCACACCCTGCTATCGGAACTGTTGGTCTAACTGAGGAAGAAGCTATCAAAGAGTATGGGCAAGAAAACATTAAAGTTTATACTTCAAAATTTGCTTCTATGTATTCTGCAGTCACTAACCATCGTCAAGAGGCTCGCTTCAAGCTCGTTACAGCTGGTGCAGACGAAAAGGTCGTCGGCCTTCATGGTATCGGCTATGGTGTTGACGAAATGATTCAAGGTTTCGCAGTTGCTATCAAGATGGGCGCTACAAAAGCTGATTTCGATGCTACTGTCGCTATCCATCCAACTGGTTCGGAAGAATTTGTAACTATGCGTTAAACCAATATAAAAGACCTTATAGGTCTTTTTTTTTAATTAAAATCGGCTGTTACAGATTTGTTACCCTTTATATAAAAATAAGTTGACTTTCCTAAAGAGTTCAGTATAATAGTTACTATAAAAGTGAAAAGAGGTTAACTGTTTTGAAAAAAGCTTATATCTATACTGTCCCAGCTATCGGTGCTGCACTCATTGCCGTTCTAGCACAAATTACTATCCCTATCGGACCTGTCCCATTTACGCTACAAAACTTCGCAATTGGACTCATTGCTACTGTTTTTAGGCCTAGAGAGGCTGTCCTTTCTGTGGCTCTTTATCTTTTGCTTGGGGGAATTGGTCTTCCTGTCTTTGCCGGTGGAGCTGCAGGTTTCCATGTTTTAGTTGGACCAAGTGCAGGATACCTGTGGTTTGACCTTGTCTATGCAGGACTTGCTTCCTATCTAACTCACACGAATAGTGGTGTTGTACGTATTTTCCTATCAAATCTCTTGGGGGACTCACTTGTTTTCGTCGGTGGTATTCTCAGTCTCCACTTCCTTGCTGGTATGCCTTTGGATAAAGCACTGGCTGTCGGTGTGATTCCTTTCATCCTACCAGACCTTGGGAAAATCATTGCAATCAGTTTTATCGGTCGACCACTCCTTCAACGACTCAGTAGTCAACCCTACTTTTCAAACAAATAAAAAAAGGTTGGGATTTTTCCCTCCTCTTTTTTATTTTTTCATGAATGCTTACTGATTCTTGAAGGCATCCACCATCACTTGAAACTCTTCGTTTGAAAGGGTAATTCCTTTACCCATCTTTGTATGGTCGGGACTCCAGCTACGAATATCAAACTTCGCCGGTGCTCCATTAAAGCTGACTCGATTGATTTCCTTGGTCCATCCTTTTTCATTTTCAGATAGAGTGAGTAAATGTTCTTCAATTTCAAATGTAAATTCTGCCATGTTCTTCTCCTTTTTGTTCTCAATTGATTATTCGAAAAATCTTGTAGATTTCATAAAATTTTTATATAATGATTTAAAGAAGGGAGGCCCAAATGAAGGAATTCTTGAAACAAGCTTTACAAAAGGTTCATAATTTTGTGAATGGTCATGAAGAATCCATTCCTGAAAAAAGCGACCCCCTCATTGCTAGACTTAAAGAAGCGTTAGCCAAAAAAACGGCTGTCCATATCATCTTTGCCGAAACGAGTTTTACAGGCGATATTATCAAGTATGATACTGACCGCCAACAAATTATCGTTAAAAACTTCGCCAAAAACGTAAGCCGTATTATTCGAGTGTCGGATATTCGAAGAGTGACTTTCGTTCCCTCAACGATTCAAACTGCTCAAAAAAGAAGATTTAAGAAAGAGTGAGATGAGTTATTCATCTCACTCTTTTTCTATTAACGAATTTGTTCAAAATGAAGGTGAACAGCGATGTGGTCACCATAACCACTTCTCTCCAAATCACGTTGCAAACGGTAAGAGATATAGTGTTCTGCAATAGTGATATATCCTGCACCTAGTAAGCGGTGCTCAACCATTGATTGGATCATACTGATAGTTGCACGTTCTACTTTTGCTTCTTCCAAATCCAAAACAACTTTTTTTGTAACTTGAGCTAGATTTTGGCGCAAATCGTCTGTCAATACATAGACTGTTTGAGCTGCCTTAAGGATGGCTTGGTAGATTTTATCTGGATCAAAATCAGCGACTTGTCCATCACGTTTAATTACTTGCATAGGGTTCTCCTTTTAATTGTTATTTTCTTTAATTTCTGCTAACATTTTCTCTTCTTCTGCTGTCAACTCATACTCTTCCAGCAAATCAGGTCTGCGTTGGTAAGTTTTCTTGAGGCTCTCATAGAGTCGCCATTGACGGATGTTTTCATGGTGTCCACTCATAAGCACATCCGGAACTAACATACCACGAAAATCGTAAGGTCTTGTGTACTGAGGATATTCCAAGAGTCCTGATGAAAAGCTATCATCCTGGTGACTTGCTTCCTTCCCGATAACTTCTGGAATCAAGCGAACCGTCGCATCAATCATGGTCATCGCTGCTAGTTCTCCACCAGTCAAGACATAATCTCCAAGAGATATCTCATCTGTTACCAAGGTCTTAATCCGTTCATCATAACCCTCGTAGTGCCCACAAATAAAGATAAGCTCTTCTTCTTGCGCTAAATCTTCCGCATAAGCCTGGTCAAACTGCTTACCGGCTGGATCCAATAGAATCACGCGCGGATTCTTTTTTTCAATGGCATCAAAGGCGTCAAAGATGGGTTGCGCTCTTAGCAACATCCCTTGACCACCACCGTAAGGTTCATCGTCAACATGACGGGCCTTTTCAGCGTAGTCACGAAAATTATGGTAGTGGATATCTAAGAGTCCTTTTTCTCGAGCCTTTCCAACGATGGAATGTTCTAAGGGTGTGAACATTTCTGGAAAAAGGGTTAAAATATCAATCTTCATCGTCTAACCCTTCCAAGAGTTCAACATCCACACGGTTATTAGGAATATCTATATTAAGGACAACAGGCGGAATATAGGGTAAGAGCAGGTCACGTTTGCCTTTACGTTTGACCACCCAGACATCATTGGCACCTGGCTGAAGGATTTCCTTGATGGTTCCAATCAAGTTATCTCCCTCATAGACTTCTAAACCGATAATCTCGTGGTAGTAAAACTCACCATCATCAAGTTCATTGAGATTCTCCTCAGCAACCTTTAGACTGTAACCCTTGTATTTTTCAATGTCATTGATATGGTACATATCCTTGAACTTAATGATATCGAAGTTTTTGTGCTTACGATGGCTAGCGATAACCACTGTTCGCACAAATTGATCTTTTTCATCAAATAAGGCAAGTTCTGCCCCTTTTTTAAAGCGTTCTTCAGTAAAATCTGTCACTGACAAGACTCGCATCTCACCCTGCAAGCCCTGAGTATTGACAATTTTCCCAACGTTAAAATAGTTCATTTGATCTCCTGTATCTGTTTCTCCCTTTATTTTATCATGTTACAGGGATTTTCACAAGTTGGAGAAAAGGAGAACTATGGAAGGTTTTTATCTAAAAAGCTTTCCAAATCTTGTACATGCTGATACTTGATGGATGCCTTTTTGTCTTTTTCAAAAATGGTCTTCGTTAGGTCAATATCGTTGATAGCTGCAATTGCCACTGTATAGTGAATGATATCTGCCAACTCCTTTGCCAATTCCTCGTTTGAATCTTGGACACCCTCTTTTCTACCGGAACGTCCATTTAAAACCTCAGCGACTTCTCCAACTTCTTCAACTAGTTTTATAAAGAGTCCTTCTTCTGTCCTAGATTGTTGATAATGGTCAAGTAAGTATTCCTCTAGTTGTCTAACTGTTAAATCTCTCATTCCTTCTCCTTGCAAAAAAAGCGAGACCATGTCCCGCTTTTCTTATTTTTCGTCAATAACGATTCTTACTTTTTTGTCTTCAGTTGGGACAGAGTAGACAATCGTTCTTATCGCAGAAATAGTGCGACCCTTACGACCGATTACACGACCCACATCGCTTTGGTCAAGATCCAAATGATACTCCAAAAATTCTGGTGTATCTTCAATCTTGATAGTTAAGGCATCTGGTTGTGAAATCAAAGGTTTCACAATTGCAATAATGAGATTTTCAATTGTATCCATCTGTCAACCTACTTTAAACTTATTTTGAGAATTTAGAATCGTGGAATTTCTTCAATACGCCTTCTTTTGAAAGGATGTTGCGAACTGTATCTGAAGGTTGAGCTCCATCAGCCAACCATGCAAGAATACGGTCTTCTTTCAAAGTTACTTGGTTTTCTTCAACAAGTGGGTTGTAAGTTCCAACTGTTTCGATGAAACGTCCGTCACGTGGTGAACGTGAATCTGCTACGTTAATACGGTAGAAAGGTTTTTTCTTAGAACCCATACGAGTCAAACGGATTTTAACTGCCATTTTTAATATCTCTTTTCTTTTATTTTTTAGTTCGGTGAAATAGCTAAGCTATTTAGCACATGTTCTATTATAGCAGATTTCTGAGAGGTGTCAAGAAAAAAACTTGACAGACTTTAAAATTTTTAAATTTTTTAGACTAATAGGGATAAATTAGAAAGAAAAAATTAACTTCTACACCTACAAAGCTTATTCTGACAGACTTTATAAGAGTCTAAGAAAAAAAGTAGAGATCCATACAGTATCTAGATTTTCCAAAGATTCTTTATCATCAAATATTATTAACGAAGCTATCCAAACCAAATCAGATGCATTGCTTCAAAGAATTCTTTAGTTGTTTGACTAGCGAGGTCTTTAATTAAAAAATTTTTTCAAATAATTACCACATTGACACATAAAATTCTTGCTTTCTAAATTTAAGTGTGATATATTTATAACATAACATTTAAATGTTATATATTTATAACACAAAAAAGGAGTCTATCATGAAAAAAAGTCAAAAAATGCGTGGCCTCATTGCAATGATTGCCGTAGCTCTCATTATTGATTTTATTGTTTTATTTGGTTCTAATCTTAGTTGGGGACCCAAGTTAGTTATTACTGGTATTTCAGTGTCAGGTCAAATTATAGCTATTTGGAGCTGGCTACATATGAAACTATGGTCTCATAAAAGTCAGAAAGGTAAGGGAAAGATTATTTTTGACTTGTCTGCTAAGCTTTACACGATACTTTTGTTTGCAGCAAGTATTTTTTATACATTAGGAATTTGGGTTGCGACCCCAAGCTTAAGTTCTGGTATTAAAGAATGGATTTTGGGAATTGGCCTCGTTATTGAAGTGATTTTATTTGCTTTTTTCTGTTTGAAAAATGTCAAGGAAACTCCGGACGAACGCTTTTATGCTAATTTAGCCAAGGCAGCTAGCTTGATGTTTGTTTTTATACTAGGCGCACTGATGATCCTAGCAGTTATCATTGGGTATATGGGGTCTCTCACTCTTTACATGGGACAGATATTTTTTAGCATAGCTGCCTTGATTTTCATCTTTGCGGTTGTCTATTTTATCTTGGAACGGAGAGGATAAGTATGGCCAAAGAAAGCAATATTATTACTAATCTCAAATCTGTTCGTGAGTCCACAGACATGACCCAGCAAGAGTTAGCCGACCTCATCGGCATGCGACGCGAGACAATTCTTCACTTGGAAAATAACCGCTACAATCCTTCGCTGGAAATGGCTCTTAAAATTGCTCAAGTTTTTGATTTGAAAGTAGAAGACCTCTTTGAACTCAGACAGAAAGAGGAAACATAATTCTTTTCGAGACCTAGCATTAAGTTCAATGATTAATTAGAAATTGAGCCAAAAGAAAAATCCTTTGAAAATGTTCTCTTTTAAAATATAGTAATTCTTATGGCATTGATATCCCAAAACATTTAGATACGCTTGTTGAAAAAGGATATGCTACTATCGAAACCGCCTTTGACTCGCTTGACCATCTAAATGCCACTACAAAAAAGAATATCCTTAAAAAGAAGGGGGTTGCCGGACTTTCTAAGATGAAGGCTGCCGACTTGAATCAAGCATTTCATGACCATTTTTCAGAAGAAGAATTATCCCAGTGTTTCTCCATCCGTGGCTATAAACTGACCCCTAAAGGGGAACAAGCGCTCAAAGACCATCAGGCAATCATTGACCGCCATCCTAAAAAGAATCTTTAATCAACCAATACTGGTTGATTTTTTTGTAATTTTTTAAAACACTTACAAATCATTACAATTATTGACAAATACTTATAAAAAGAGTATAGTATTAAAAAAAGGAGGAATTCCTATGTACCAAGCACAAAGATTAGAAGAAATCATAAAACTTTTAGAAGATAGAGGAAGTCTATCGGCAAGAGAAATGGTTGACTATTTCCAAGTATCCAAGGATACTATCCGGAGAGATTTTTCCATTCTTGCAAAGGAAAAGCGAGCGCAACGAACTCACGGAGGTTTGTTGCCAATTCAAAAGCAAAGAATTCTTGGTTTCCAAGGTCGAGCAGAACAATCTTCTAAAGAAAAAGCGAAAATTGCTCATTTAGCTACCCAACTCATTTCCGATTCACAACTGATATTCTTTGATGTTTCAACCACTATACTTGAGTTAGCAAAAATAACAGATAAAAAAGTTACTATTTTCAGCCATTCATTGGATAATGCACTGGTCTTAGGAGAAAATGAAAATGTTGATTTTCACATTATCGGTGGACGATTTCATAAAAAGAATCGTTTCTATTACTCATTAGAAGAATCCGAATCTTTGAATAGAATTAAATTTGACATAGCATTTTTTGGTGCAGCTAGTCTTTCAGACGGACAAGTTAGCTTTGAGGATCAAGAAGATGTTCTCATGAAAAAAAGAGCATTTAAAACTAGTAAAATTCGCGTCTTGTTAGCTGAAACTAGCAAAATAAACAAACACTCTCATTATATTCTTTCCGAACTTACTGATTTTGATTATTGGATTACAGACAAAGAACCCGACTTAGAAATTCAACAATCTTTAGATGGCAAAACAACTATTCTATTTTAATAAAAAGGAGAAAAATATGTCAGTAATAAAGTTAATCATGAGTGATATTGACGGTACTATTTTGGATAAAAATCACCAATTAGATTCTCATTTAATAGAACTGATGCCACTTTTAAAACAATGTGATATTCCTTTTGTTTTAGCTTCTGCTAGATCTCCTCTCGGTATAGCGCCAATTTCTAAAGAGCTTGGCATCACCGAATGTCCCATTGCCTGCTATAATGGAGCACTCATCAGTTTAGGAGATAAAATCCTAAGACAGCATACTATTAATAAAAAGGAATTACTCTTACTACATGATTTTTTAAAAAAAGAATTCCCGACAGTTTCTATCAATGTTTACTCCGGAAAAGATTGGCTTGTGAATACAATTGATGAGTGGGTAGAAATCGAAGCAACTATTACTGGAGAAAGTCCAAAAGTTACATCTTTAGCAGATTTTATAAAAGACGAGAAAACTCTTGTTCATAAACTTTTGCTGATAGATAATACGGATACCATACAGAAACTTCAAAAAAACTTATCCTCAATAGATTTCCCTCAAACCAACTTCTATCTCTCTAAAGATAACTATCTAGAAGTTACACATAATCAAGTATCCAAAAAACAAGCTTTATTAGAATTAGCCAAGTATTATCAACTTTCACTTTCTGAAATTATGACTATTGGAGATAATTATAATGATATTCCAATGATTGAGACTTCTGGACTTGGTGTTGCAATGGGAAACGCACCTACAGATGTCAAAACTTGCGCAAATACAGTAACAGATTCTAATGATCAAAATGGTGTAAGTAAGGCCATAAAATTGTATGTACTATCGGAATCATCACAATTGAATATTTGAAATCCACTTCTTTTTAGGGTACAATGGAAAAAATGATTTTTGAGAGGATTAACATGAAAAAATTAGCTACACTACTACTCATTTCAACTTTTGCTCTTGGTGGATGTACAAGCATCCAACGTGCTCTTCGTGGTGATGATTACGTAGATTCTAAAATTGCTACTGAAGAAAGTTCTAAAACCGCTACTCAAGCAGAAAAAGATTTCAAAGACGCTTTAACCAATGAAAATGCTAATTTTCCCCAACTTTCTAAAGAAGTTGCAGACGATGAAGCTGAAGTTATTCTTCACACAAGTAAAGGGGACATTCGTATCAAGCTCTTTCCAAAGCTAGCACCTCTTGCGGTAGAAAACTTCTTGACTCATGCTAAAGAAGGCTACTACAATGGTGTTACTTTCCACCGTGTAATTGATGGATTTATGATACAAACAGGAGATCCGAAAGGTGATGGTACAGGTGGGGAATCTATCTGGCACGGTAAGGATCAAACAAAAGACAAGGGAACAGGTTTTAAAAACGAAATCTCTCCATACCTCTATAATATCCGCGGTGCTCTATCTATGGCCAATACTGGTCAACCAAACTCAAATGGTAGTCAATTCTTTATCAACCAAAGTACAACAGACTATTCAGCTAAACTTCCAACAAATAGCTATCCTAAGAAAATTATCCAAGCTTACAAAGAAGGTGGAAATCCTACTCTCGATGGGAAACACCCAGTCTTTGGTCAAGTGATTGATGGGATGGATGTAGTAGATAAAATTGCCAAGGCTGAAAAAGACGAAAAAGATAAACCAACTACTGCTATTACCATCGACAGTATCGAAATTGTTAAAGACTACGATTTCAGTAAACAATAAACTCATTAACTTTAAGGAGATGTTAAAATGCTTTTACTTTGGGGTTCAAAAGGCTATCAAAAAGTGCTCGGACATACTCAAACTACTATTGATTGTGGGCACTGTAACAATGTAGGCACTTGGGAAATTACAGAAACCGGACGTAAGTTTACTCTTTACTGGATTCCACTCTTTCCTTACGGTAAAACATATTTTGTTTCTTGCCCTATTTGTCATTACGGTAAAGAAATTCAAAAGTCTGAGATCGAACAATATCTCAACTATTAAAAAAGATAGGTCACAGGGCCTATCTTTTTTAAATTACACTTCCATGTAAACGCTCTCTTTTTGTTTCAAATATGATATAATTTAGTCAATAGTAACGAGGAGGTTTTCCTATGAAACCTTATAAGATAAATATATTCCGGCTTGGTTTACTTTTATTTTCATATTTAATCTTTAATGTCGTTTATTCGATTACTTATGATTCCGGAGGTTTTGCTTTTATAATCTTGTGGCCAGCATTTTTCGTATCATATGCAGGAATTGTGCTAGGAAATATTTTTATTTTTAGAGATATTTCAAAATTAAAAGCCTCCTTTGAAGATAATGAGTTGATTCAAAAGACATGTACAATACAGTTAGTTCTAGCTACAATTGGATTTTTCATGCAAATAATAGGTTTTAAGGGTGCTCCACTTAATTACATTGATAATTATCCAGTACTAGTTAGCGCTAGTATTGTTTACTCTATCGTTCTCCTTATCAGTATTTATCAGACGATAAAGTTAGGACAAGGGAAAGATACTTTGGCCATACTCGGTTTTATCTTTGGAGTTACGGTAATTTTATACACTTGCCTAGGACTGATCACAGCCACTTCCTCCTCAATTAAAAATACTACTCCTTCTTTCGCTGAAGAATTTCAATCACTTGGACTTAAGGGAAAGGTTGAGTTAGTTGATAAACACAGAGAGATTGAAGCATTTTATGGAACTGCCTACAAGCTAACATATACAGAAAATTTATCCGATGGAACTATTTTAAAAGAAACTACTACTGCAAAAATTCATGGAAAGGATGGAGAACATTTATCAAATTTCTTTCTTCCTTCAGGAACAGATCTCGAAACACTTCTTAATGACAAAGAAAAGGCACTGTTTCACACTGTCAAACAAGACGAATTCAGTTTCTTGCTAGATGTATACAAAGAAAGACCAAATCTACAACAAGAAGAAGATAGTATCAAAAATGCTACTGCTGACAAAATAAATAAGCTTTTTGATACACCAGGAAAAATTGCTTCTAGTTTTGAATTTAGAAAATATCCTATAGAAAACTACTATGTTGCAATGATTAAGCAGGCTGTCAGCAATCGAGAAAAAGGGGATTCTGACGCAGCTGGTTTTTATAATATTACAACAAAAGATCTCATGAAAAACAAAGGTCTTACTCTCGATTTTGATTTCGACCTTTCGAAAATCAAGGTAGAAAATGGTAGTCCTGTGGAGACCTTAAAGGAAAAATTCTTATCTTTACCAAAAAACTCATTTTCCGATGGAATTTATAACATTAATTGTTATTATGAAAATAGAATACAGAAGAAAGTTGAAGTTACCTGCCCATTTGTTGTTGAAGATGGTGTGGGACACTTTGAAGAGGATGAAATTGTGGGAAATCAAACAAATTAGTTATTTTTGATACTAAAACAAGTTGATAGCAGTACGACTTTTACTGGTTTCATCCATCATAAAAAAGCCAAGTCACATTGACTTGGCTTTTTACGACCATTTATGTTAGTTCATTGAAATCCCAGATTTGATCCATCCAGCCTTCATAGAAGTCTGGTTCGTGGCAGACCATAAGGATTGAGCCTTTATACTCTTTCAAAGCACGTTTGAGTTCGTCCTTAGCATCCACATCCAAGTGGTTGGTAGGCTCGTCTAGAACAAGAACATTGTTCTCACGGTTCATCAAGAGACAGAATCTCACCTTGGCTTGTTCCCCACCTGACAATACTTGGATTTGACTCTCGATATGTTTAGTCGTCAAACCACAACGGGCAAGGGCTGCACGGACTTCTGCTTGATTGAGAGCAGGAAAGGCATTCCAGACTGCTTCTAGTGGTGTCTGGCGATTGCCTCCTTCCACTTCCTGTTCAAAGTAGCCAAGTTCTAGATAATCACCACGTTCAACTTCCCCAGCAATTGGCGGGATAATGCCCAAGAGGCTCTTCAAGAGGGTTGTTTTCCCGATACCATTGGCACCGATGATGGCAACCTTTTGATTGCGCTCAAAGGTAAGATTCAATGGTTTAGTAAGAGGACGGTCGTAACCAATCTGTAAGTCTTTGGCTTGGAAGATGAATCGTCCAGGTGTACGAGCTGGTTTAAAATCAAAGGACGGCTTTGGCTTCTCACTTTGAAGCTCAATAATGTCCATCTTGTCCAATTTCTTCTGGCGAGACATGGCCATATTACGAGTTGCAACACGCGCCTTATTACGGGCCACAAAGTCCTTGAGATCCGCAATTTCTTTCTGTTGACGTTCGTAGGCTGCCTCCAGCTGCGATTTCTTCATGGCATAGACTTCTTGGAACTGGTAGTAATCTCCAGAGTAGCGTATCAACTGTTGGTTTTCTACATGATAGACGATATTGATTACATCGTTGAGGAATGGAATATCGTGAGAAATGAGAACAAAGGCATTCTCATAGTTCTGAAGATAGCGTTTAAGCCAGTCAATATGCTCCGCATCCAAATAGTTGGTTGGCTCGTCAAGCAACAAGATATCTGGCTTTTCAAGAAGAAGTTTGGCCAAAAGTACCTTAGTTCTTTGCCCACCAGATAAGGCTGTTACGTCCGTATCCATCCCAAAATCCATGACACCAAGAGCACGCGCTACTTCGTCAATCTTGGCATCCAAGGTATAGAAATCACGACTTTCCAAACGGTCTTGGAGTTCTCCAACTTCTTCCATCAGAGCTTCGATATCTGCTCCTTCTTCTGCCATTTCCATATAAAGGTCATTGATGCGAGCTTCCGCCTTGAATAACTCATCGAAGGCAGTACGAAGAACATCACGCACGGTTTGACCTTCTTTGAGCACAGCGTGCTGGTCAAGATAACCTGCTGTCACATATTTGGACCACTCTACCTTACCTTCATCTGGTAGCAATTTACCAGTCACGATACTCATGAAGGTTGATTTCCCTTCACCATTCGCACCAACCAGACCGATGTGTTCACCCTTGAGGAGACGGAAGGATACGTCTTCAAAAATCGCACGATCACCAAAACCGTGACTTAAATTTTTTACTTCTAAGATACTCATTCTAGTTCCTTATCTTGTTTTTATGTAGTAGTTTATAGAGGAGCCAAGCCATGTAGCCACCCAGGGTATTGGTCCACAAATCATCAATCTCAAATACCCGATTGAAATCAAAGAAAAAGTCTAACAACAGCTGTGTACATTCGATTCCAAGGCTCAGTAAAAAACTAAACAGAATCACTTTTTTCGTTTTTCTTAAACTAGGTGTCAGATAGAGAAGTTGGAACATCAATGGGAAAAGTAAGAGAATATTTAAGGCGTTTTGCAAAAAAATCCAAAACAGCTGTGAAAGGCTGGTTACTTCTCCCACTTTCCATAGGGAGTTAAAAGGTGTCAAAAGAAAAACCAGGCGTCCAAAAGTTTGAATACCTGGAGTTTCCACTCCTGTAGGAAGTTGATGCTGGGGAGTAAAACAAAAACAGACGATACAAAGACTGTAAAATAGCACTCCCAAACTTAGTAATGTTTTTCGTTTCATCTTATGGATTTAGTTCTGCTACTGCTTTTTGGCGATCACGCTTCATGGTGTTTGAACGCAATTGACCACAAGCTGCATCGATATCAGTACCATGTTCCTGACGGACTACACAGTTGACACCATGTTTTTTCAAGGTATCATAGAAGGCCATCACACGCTCTTTTGGACTACGACTGTATTGGTCATGTTCAGTAACTGGGTTATATGGAATCAAGTTGACATAAGACAGTTTCTTGATGTTTTTAAGCAATTCAGCCAACTCAAGCGCTTGTTCAACTCCATCATTGACCTCATTGAGCATAATGTACTCAAAAGTCACACGACGGTTGGTTGTTTCGATATAATACTCAATCGCTGCAAAGAGTTTTTCAATTGGAAAGGCACGGTTAATCTTCATAATGCTTGAACGCAGTTCATTGTTTGGCGCATGAAGAGAAACAGCAAGGTTAACTTGTACACCTTCATTGGCAAAGTCACGAATCTTATGAGCCAAACCAGAAGTTGAAACAGTGATATGGCGAGCACCGATAGCCATTCCCTTATCGTCGTTGATGGTACGTATAAAGTTCAAAACGTTATTGTAGTTATCAAATGGTTCTCCAATACCCATAACAACGATATGGCTAACACGCTCATCTTGACCACGTTCGTCAAAATATTTCTGAACCAACATAATCTGTGCAACGATTTCCCCGTTATTGAGGTCACGTTGCTTCTTAATCAAGCCTGATGCACAGAAGGTACAACCAATATTGCACCCTACTTGAGTGGTTACACAGACGGACAAACCGTAGTGTTGACGCATCAATACTGTCTCAATCAGCATCCCATCTGGCAACTCAAAAAGGTACTTAACTGTCCCATCAGCTGACTCTTGAACGATGCGTTGTTTCAAAGGATTGACTACAAATTGATCATTGAGTTTGGCAATCAAATCCTTAGACAAATTGGTCATTTCTTCAAAGGACTGAACACGTTTACGGTAAAGCCACTCCCAGATTTGGTCAGCACGGAATTTCTTTTCTCCCTGTTCCAAGATCCATTCTTGCATTCCTTGACGTGTTAAACTATAAATAGACGGTTTCATGGTTTCTCCTTAAACTCTAATCTTTCTTACGGATGACGAAATGACGTTGTTCTTTTTCTTCACTCTGAGATTT
Organism: Streptococcus sp. HMSC34B10; assembly: GCF_001839505.1. Taxonomy (NCBI): domain Bacteria; kingdom Bacillati; phylum Bacillota; class Bacilli; order Lactobacillales; family Streptococcaceae; genus Streptococcus; species Streptococcus sp. HMSC34B10. The sequence continues at coordinate 103,535 of NZ_KV841548.1, forward strand.
CTGTTCTTTACGACGACGTCTATTTCTCATATCTGTGTTATTCCGTTTCTTGTTTTGAGGAATTTTCTTTCCTCTTCGAGTATCCTTTTCTTCCTCTGTTTTTCTCATTTTTTGATCAAACGGTGCTCGTTTAGGAGTTTCATTTTCTAGGACAAAATAGGCACATCCATAGCTACAATACTCGAGGAGATAATCTTGTAAACGACTGATTTCCTCGAGAGATTCTTCAGCTCTCTCATTTTTGTAGAAACCACGTAAGCGTAACTGTTCATTACTCCAGTCTCCTACAATATAATCGAACTTAGTTAAAACTTCTGAAAATCGTTGAGTAAATGCTGTTGCATCAAAGGCTTCCTTGCTATTTTCAACTAAGTTAAAAGCAAAACCTTCCGCTTCTACTTTATCTCCAGACAAATGAAATTCAGGACCAGGGAATTTATTGTAATTATATAATTCAGGTGCAATCTCTTTACGCATACTATTCCTTTTTAACGTTTACTTAATACTCTATTTTACCATATTTTTGCCATATTTTCACCTTTTATTTCAAAACGAAAAAAGTCTGGCGATTTAAGCAGTGATTCGTTGAAGATTATTCCATTTTAATTCAAGAAAAAAACTGGGAATTCCCAGTTTTTTAATAATTACATATAAAGGAACTTGAAGAGCATTACTGCTGCAATACCAGCTGCAATCGGTGCAATTACTGGTACCCAAGCATACCACCATTTTGAATCTCCTTTGTGTTCACCAAGGATTGATTTTGGAAGAACAGCATGAAGGAGACGTGGTCCAAGGTCACGAGCTGGGTTCAAACCTGGTCCTGTAGGTCCACCTAATGAAGTAACTAAGGCCATTACTAGGAAACCAAGTGCCAAGTGAGCAACAGCAAGGCCTGGTGACAAGAACGGAGCTACTTGAGTTTTTGCTTGCTCAAGTGCTGCTGTGACTTGTTCTTGAGGAATTGTTTGACCTTGAGCAGTTGCTTGTGCCACTTGATTGTTAATCAATGCCTGAGATTTAGCAACTAATTCAGCACCAAAGTAGTTCTTCGTCATTGCCATAGCTGCAAAGAAAAGAACGAAAGAACCGATAAACTCATTGACGAAACCATTGACAGATGCTGCAAAGCGGGATTCTTTTGTTCCTTGATCAACATTTGAAATAGTTGAGAAAGTTCCCAAGATATTATTTGGGTTTTCTGTTTTCAAGTAGTAAGGACGATGAGCTGCAACAACCAAAGCTTGTCCAAATATTGCTCCCAAAACTTGTGCGATAATGTATGGTACTACTTGAGCCCAAGGGAAAAGTCCGCTAACTGCTAGACCAAGAGTGAAGGCTGGGTTGATGTGGTTACCAGAAACATTCCCAAACATCAAGGCAGGGATCATAACCCCCATACCGTAACCAACAGCGATAACGAGCCAGCCACTTTGGTGACCTTTCGTACCTTTAAGTTCAACGTTAGCAACAGCACCATTCCCTAAAATGATCAAGATGGCTGTTCCCAAAAATTCAGTGGCATATTTGACTGCCCATGTGAAATCCATTGATAGATTCTCCTTAATATTTTTTAGACAATCCTTATTCTATCAATTTTTAGAGCTTTTAGCAACAGATTTTCTAAAAGAATCTAAGGAGAAAACGTTTTTATTTCAACTACTAAAAAAAGACTTAACAAAGTAAGTTTGTTAAGTCCTAATTCTTATTATTCTTTACGAAGAGCAAAGTCATGAATCATCTGATCCATTTCTTCACGACTTGGTGTCGTTAGCATATAAAGATAGTCGCCTTGCAATTCAGCAAAGGCTGCTGGCATGATTTTCTTTACCTTGAACTGCTGGCTGTATTTGGCAAGCAAGTCCTCTTCTGAATAAACATAGTTGGCATTGGCACGGCGTGATGTTGCTAAACAATAAAGTGGCTCAAAGTGAGAAGCTGGGAATGGCTCACCAGCAACGATCGCTGCATATCCTTTGTACAAATCGAAAGAGTGGGCGTAGTTATAAACATCAATGGTAAAGCCACCAGCTGGACGATTATTGTATTCAATGGCGATGTAATCACCGCCTTCACGGAAGAACTCGATATGGAAGAAACGTTCTCTCATACCAAACTCTTTGACAATAGCCTCACCATACTTACGCAATTTTGGATCCATCTCTTTGAGAACGTAATAAGAATTGTCCATCTTGTAGATCATGAGATCGAGGGGTGTATGAGCATAGTCAAAGGTCGTAGAAAAGACGATATTCCCATCTCTATCTACCAAACCATCGAAGGTACAGATTTCACTAGATGTGACAAATTTTTCAAAGAAATAAACGGTTGAGTGGTCCCATTCAGTCTTAAAGTGATTCACATCATCTTCTGTTTCAAGCTTGAAGGTTGCCGCTGCTCCAACTCCATTGTCAGGTTTGGCAATCATGGGAAGTCCAATTTCTTTCACAGCTTTATCAACATCTGCTTCTGTTTCAATTACCGCACCTGGTACAACTGGAACTCCAGCTTTTTGGAAGAGTTTCTTCATTTCGGACTTGAACTTAGTCTTCTTGAGGTCTTCTGGTTTAGCACCAAAAACATTGAACTGTTCACGAAGGGCAGCATCCAACTCTAGCCAGTATTCATTGTGTGATTCAATGCGGTCAATTGGTCCATGTTTATAGAAAAGAAAGGCAACTGCACGTTTAACCTCATCGATATTTTCAAGATTATCAACTCGGAAATATTCCGTCAAACTATTGCGCAATGGTTCATCTAGTTGTTCATAGGGTTCTTGACCAATCCCCAGAACAGTGATTCCTTTATTAGCTAGTTCAATACTGAACTGTTGGAAATTTTGTGGGTAATAGGGTGAAATTACAAGATAATTCATAAGCGACTCCTTTTATAGACTCATGTGACCAAGGAAATAAGGCATTTGTTTGCGCCACCACTCCCAGTCATGAGCGACATCGTATCCCCACTCTGCAAACCAAGCAGGGATTTGTTTTTGATCAAAGGCTTCTTTCATCTTGTAATAAGATGGAAGGCCGTCGTGTTCCCAAGCGCCTAGCCCAGTACAGATGACAATCTCAGCCTGACGATAACGGTCGATAAACCAGCCATCATTTTGATTCCAGATATAATCTACTGGTGAATTTTGATAGATGGCATCGTCATTGTAGTAATCTCCAACGAAGAAACGTGCATCATAAACACCGCTAAGAGCAATTACTTTCGTGAAAACATCCGGGTGTTGTAGGAAAAAGTTGAGAGCATGGTAAGCTCCCATGGAGCATCCTGTCGCCATCATACCGTCGAACCAACCTGTCTTATGCTTGATAAAAGGAATGGCTTCTTCAATCACATATCGTTCATAGGCGCGGTGCATTTCAGCTTGGTCATGACCGTTTTTCCATGTCGCAAGCCAGCTCTCGCTATCGACACTTGAAAGTGTAAAGAACTGGACACGGCCTTCCTCGATAAAGGACGAACAAGCATCAATCATGCCAAAATCATAGTATTCATTGTGGCTACCACCTGAAGAAGGGAAGACTACAATAGGGATACCCGCATGTCCATATCGGTTTACGTACATTTCACGATTTAGATGTCCACTCCAGTGGCTAAGATGTTCAATATTCATATCCTGTCTCCTTTTTACTATTTACCAATTTTCTGCAAAAAAACGTAGGCAAGCTGGTAGATTTTCTGACCAGGGCACTTCATGGTGAATGGCTCCAGCCTGAACCTTGAGAGAGAGATTTTCTAACCGTACCCCTCCTGCTATCAAATCATGATAATAACGAAGAGAAGAATCAATATAGGCCTGCTTGATATTGCCAGCCATTAGGGTCTTATCTGTGTCATCTGCTTCTTCCGTTCCAACATAGATAAAGATTCGTTGGTCAGGCAAAAGCTTTTTACGTTCAATATAGCGATCAAAAGCCTCTTGGTGAAGCCAGTTGGCAGATGAGAAAACTCCCAGGCAACCAATTTGATCTTGATATTCTAAACCAATAAACTGGGTAATATTCCCACCCAGAGAAGATCCTATCATGGCAGTGTGTTTACGGTCTGATTTTGTCCGATAGTTTTCATCGATAAAAGGCTTAACTACTTCCATTACAAACTCTGCATACTCGACTCCCTTACCACCAAATTGTTGACCAGGAATGTTGGACTCTTGAAATTTCCAAGCCGCATACTCATTCATCCGTCCAAGTCCATCGTTGTCAATGGCCACGATAATCATGCGACTGATATCCGGATTTCGCTTGATAGCTGGGATAATCTTCCAGGAATGGCCGACGTAGGATTCCTTACTATAAAAGACGTTTTGTCCATCATGGAAATACACGACTGGGTAACTTCTATCCGTATCTTTCTCATAGTTTTTAGGGAGGAGAACACGTACGCGGCGCTCCTTACCTGTGTAGGGAACCACCAATTTATGCTCTCGCATTTTTAAATAAAAATAAGATTGATTCATTGTCAGAAAACTCTCTATATTCAAAATTTTACCTAATTATATCATAAAAATAGAAAAAAAGTCAGTTCCCGTCCAAATTTAGGACAATAAACTAACTTTTTTTACTTATTCTATCTTTTCCTCTGGTTTTTCTGATTAGAGGAGGTCGTCAATTAGTTCATCAACCGCATCCTTCTCTGCTTGCGGTGTAATCTCAGTAATCATGATTCCCGCTACTGCTCGCTCAACTAATCCTTCAACGTCCATACGTGTTTCATACTGTTCAGCATTCTTAATCTTTGGATTTGTTTTGGGACGATCAGGTGCAAAAATCGTGCAACAATCTTCAAATGGTTGGATAGAAATTTCAAAGGTATCAATTTCTTGTGCAATATCAATGATTTCTAGTTTATCCATAGTCACAACTGGACGAATAATTGGTGTGTTGGTCACTGCGTTGATGGCCTGCATGCTTTCAAGGGTTTGGCTAGCCACCTGACCAAGACTTTCACCATTGATGATAACCAAACCATTTCGGACCTCACGGATACGGTCTGTAATGCGCATCATAAAGCGACGAGTCAGTGTCATCAGATAGGCTTCTGGCGCTTTAGCCTTGATCTCTTCTTGAATCTCCGTGAAGGGAACCTCGATAAATTGGATATTTCCTCCGAACTTAGTCAATTTACGAGTCAAGTCTTGGGCCTTCTTGAGGGCACCTGGGCTTGTGTATGGAGGGCTAGCAAAGTGGACAGCCTCGATATCTACCCCACGTTTCAGAGCTAGGTAACCAGCTACAGGAGAATCAATTCCCCCTGATAACATGAGCATCCCTTTCCCTGAAGTTCCGACAGGCAAACCACCTGCACCACGAATGGTTTCATATGAAAGGTAGGCTGCTTCTTCGCGAACCTCCACCTGAAGGTTAATATCAGGATTTTTCATTTGTGCCTGCACATTTGGAATAGCTTCAAATACTGCTCCACCAAGTGTCTGATTGAGTTCTCGACTATCTAGCTCAAAGTTGTGGTCGCTACGCTTACTTGAGATTTTAAAGGTCATCCCTTCCTTGTAGATGTCCTTCATAATCTCTTGAACAGCAGATTTAAGAACTTCTACGGATTTTTCAACCTTATATACTGGAGAAAAGTTTTGAATCCCGAAAACTTGCTTGAGAGACTCTGCCACCGGCTCATAATTTGCCCCATTCAGATAAGCGTGAGCACGGTCACGGTCCGCAGTCACTTTGACTTGAGGATAGATAGATAAAACGTCTGAGATATTATTACGAAGTTTATTGATGAAACGCATACGGTTTTTACCTTTGGTTGAAAGTTCCCCGTAGCGAATCATAATTTCTGAATATTGCATGAATACTCCTATCTTACTTTTCTAGTTTGATTGTAAATTAATTTCAACTTGGTCAAAAATTGCTCAACCTGGCTCATGTCATTTTCTAGATCCATACTAAGTCGAACTGCTGACTGGGCTTTATCCTTTTCGATTCCCATAGCAATCAAGGTACCAGCAGGTTTTCCTGCCTTGGACGAGCAAGCAGAGGTTGTGGAGATAAAAATATCATAGTCTTCAAATGCGTGAACAATGACTTCCCCACGAACTCCCTTAATCCCAAAGGTTAAAATATGAGGCGCAAAGTCCTCTTCACCTGAAAAGACAAAAATATCAGGATAATCAAGAAGGGCTTGACGGATGATTTCTTTCATCTGACTCGTTTTGCTAGCAAACAAGTCGAGTCTCTCCATAGCCAAACGCAGAGCCTTGGCTGTCGCAGCAATACCTGCTACATTCTCAGTTGTTGAACGATAGTCACGCTCTTGCCCACCACCAGTTAAAAGCGGTGTAATTTTCTTTCCAGACTTGATATAGACAAAGCCAACACCACGAACTCCGTGAAACTTATGACTCGAGAAGGTCGCAAAATCCACTCGGTCAGTTAAATATTTTTCTGTAGGAATCTTGGCCAAGGCCTGAACAGCATCTACATGGAAAGAAATGGTTGGTTTATCCGCTAAAATTTCTGAAATAGCTTGGATGGGTTGGATTGAGCCAATTTCATTGTTGACTGCCATGATAGAAACAAGCGTCGTATCAGGTCGAAGTAAACCTGCTAAAGCCTCTACATCTACAAATCCCTTTTCATCGACTGGTGCAAAATCCACTTCAAACCCTTGAGTCTTCAACCAAAGGGCTGATTCCTTGACTGCTGGATGCTCAATAGCAGACACAATAATGTGTTTCCCAAATTGTGCTTTTTCAAATGCAACCCCTTTGATAACCCAGTTATCTCCTTCAGTTCCACCAGAAGTAAAGAAGATTTCTTCACTTTTCTTACCAATCAAATCTGCTATCTGATGACGAGATGCCTCTAAGATTCTGGTAGACTGGTCTCCCAAACGGTGAAGGCTAGAAGGATTTCCAATAATTTTTGCAGACACCTGCATATAGGTTTCAAGTGCTTCTGGATAAGGTTTGGTCGTAGCCGAATTATCAAAGTAAATCATGGTTTCTCACGCTTTCTAAAATCACTTCTTCTATTGTAACACGAAACAGTTCAGGCGACAAGAAAGGCAATTCAGGTTCATTTAAGTTTTTTTTAAAGATTTTTAGTATAATCTATCATGACAAAGGAGAGAAATTATGTCTAACTATCGAAGAAGTTCAAAACCCAAAACCGAACACATCAAAAAAGGATTCACTGTTTTTCAAAAAACCATTGCAACTCTAGGGAGTATTTTAGGCTTAATCACTGCCAGTATCACTATTATGAGTGCTATGGATAAAAATAAAAAGGAACCAACTCCTAATACTCAGCAAACAACCATCATTAGAGAGGGAAAAAATGAATCTCGAACAGACACAAGGGTAAATAACGAAGAAAATCCTGTCAAAGCTAAAGAAGATACTCAACCTGCTAACAATCAAGAAGACAATAAAAAAGAGGACAACAATAACAAGTCTGAACAGCCTGTCACCTCATCTTCAAATAACCAAGCCCCTAAAACAGATACAACACCGACTACCGCAGCTTCAAATAACAAGAATCCTTAATTTTTAAAAGTCCTAACAATTACAAAGATTAGGAACATACCAAAACAAGCTAAAAAATCATAAAAAGCAAACTAGCGAGAAATTCACTTGTTTGCTTTTTTTTATATGTTTATTAAATAACTGACTCATTTTGACATAAGTTATTTGTATTGATTTACTGTTGCAAGACTTTTCGAGGTTTTGTTCCTTCAGCAGGACCAATAACTCCAGCCATCTCTAATTCTTCCATCAGGCGAGTTGCTCGATTAAATCCGACTGATAGTCGGCGTTGAATCATGGATGCACTTGCTTTTTGTGTCTCGATGACAAGAGCTTTCGCTTCTTCAAAAAGTGGATCTCCGGCATCATCGCTAGAACCAAAATCACCTTCTGTCTCAGACACTTCTCCTGGGTCAAAGCTTTCATCATAATCAGCGTCTGCTTGAGCCTTGATGAAGTTTACGATACGTTCAACATCATCATCTGAAATAAAGGAACCTTGGAGACGAACAGGATGATTTTCATCAATTGGCTTAAAGAGCATATCTCCTCGACCGAGTAATTTCTCAGCACCATTTTCATCCAATATCGTACGTGAGTCCGTTCCAGAAGATACAGCAAAGGCTACACGAGAAGGCACATTTGCCTTGATCAAACCAGAAATAACATCAACCGACGGCCGTTGGGTTGCAAGAATCATGTGAATACCAGCTGCACGCGCCTTTTGTCCAAGTCGGATAATGGCATCTTCTACTTCCTTGCTAGCAACCATCATCAAATCTGCCAACTCATCCACAATCACAACGATAAATGGAAGCGGAACTTGCTTGTATTCTGATTGAGCGTTAAATTCTTCAACCTTAGCGTTAAAACCAGCAATATTTCGAACTCCGACTTTGGCGAAAAGTTCATAGCGGTTTTCCATCTCATCAACAACTTTTTGAAGGGCCTTGCTGGCCTTACGAGGGTTGGTCACAACCGGAATCAAGAGATGAGGGATATCGTTGTATACTGAAAGCTCAACCATCTTAGGGTCCACCATCATAAACTTAACCTGGTCAGGACGAGCCTTCATGAGAATACTTGCGATGATTCCGTTAACCGCAACAGACTTACCAGAACCAGTAGAACCTGCTACTAACAAGTGAGGCATTTTAGAAAGGTCAAAGGTTCTTGCTGTACCATTGACAGCTTTCCCAAGAGGAATTTCTAAAAGATTTTCAGGTTTTGTTTGCGACTGTTCCCAAAGTTCGCGGAAGGATACAGTTGCAATTTCTGAGTTAGGAACTTCGATACCGACCAAGGATTTCCCAGGAATCGGTGCTTCGATACGGACATCTTTAGCAGCCAAAGCCAAAGCTAAATCGTCTGCTAGGTTTGAAATACGGTTGACACGGACACCAACTGCAGGTTTAACCTCATACTTGGTCACCGACGGACCGATTTCTGCTCTTTCAACCGTTACTTTAATAGCAAAACTTGCGAAGGTTTCTTCCAAAATCTTGATATTCTCCCGAACGATTTTCTTTTCTTTAGACTGATCTTTTGGTTTATCAGGTGCAAAGAGTTGCAAGCTTGGAAGCTTATACTCCAAGGCCTTTTTAGCAGAAAAATCAACCTCTACCTCTTCATCTTCTTCTTCTGGAAAAACATCTTCCTCTGGAATACCGACTTCTTCAGGATATTCAAAATCAGCTTGAGGGAGAATAATCTCAGGTTCTACCCATTCCTCCTCTGGAAGTGGAGGAAATTCTTGCAGTGGTTCGTCTGATAAAATTTCTCCAGTTTCCATATCTACAGGCGTTATGTCAAGCAAAGCCTGTTCTTCTTTTTCTTTCTCAAGCCTTGCTTGTTCTTCAGATTCTCTTCTTGCCTTTTCTTCTTCACGTTTGATAAATCGTTCTTGTTTTTTCTGTTCGTGTCGCTCCATCCAAATTGCAAATCGAGCAGCAATAAAATCAGCGATATCGTAGATTGACCATGGACTCATTAAAAGGGCTCCGATTAGGATTAAGATTGTCCCGATGAAATAGGTACCGATGTTTGAGAACAGAAAGGCTACTGGAATGTAGAGTATAACCCCTATCAAACCTCCACCAGCAAAGCTAGTCACTTGAAAGCTGGTTAAATCTTTAACGATTTGTCCAGCTGTCCCTTGTAAAACAGCGTTTGCCATGCTAAACTTCCAGACCAGATAAGCTTGAAAAATGAGGAGTAAACCTGCAAAAATAAAGAAGAAACCTGCTAACAAGCCTTCCTGCTTATGAATCCATTTAAATAAAAATAGATAGATTAAAAGAGAGAAAATAGCCAGATAAGCTAAACTCCCCACGAGTAAGCGAATCAGGTTATAAACAGTAATTCCAACAACTCCCCATTTGAGAGCTGCAAAAATTAAACAAATAGCCAAAGCTAAGGAAATCAACATTCGTTGAATCGCTTGTTTTCTTTCTAATTCTGCTTTAGACGGTCTCCGTCTTGATTTATTTGTATTCTTGTTTGCCATGCTTCTATTATACCATATTTCATGAACTTTTCGAGAGGTTAAAAAAATGACCGTCCACTTTCGTGTTCAGTCATTTGAATGTTTTTCTATTATTTGTCTAATGGTTTACGAAGGTAACCATAAACTACACCACTAACAAGTGCTCCTACCAAGACAGAGGCAAGGTAAAGAAGGGCATTTGAAGTAAGGGCGATAACGAAGATTCCTCCGTGAGGAGCCATGAGTTTGATATTTGCAAGACCAACGAGTCCACCTGTAATTGCTGAACCAAGGATAAAACTTGGGATAGCACGAGCTGGGTCTGCTGCACCAAATGGAATCGCTCCTTCAGTGATGAATGACAAGCCCATAACGATGTTCGTCAAACCAGAGTTACGTTCTTCTTTTGTGAATTTATTTTTAAAGAGAAGAGTAGCAACAAAGATTGCAAGTGGTGGAACCATTCCTCCAGCCATTACTGCTGCCATGGCTACTGAACCACCTGTTGACACTGTTGCGGCAAGAGTACCAGTACCAAAGACATATGCTGCTTTATTGACAGGACCACCCATATCGACCGCCATCATTCCTCCAAGAACAAGACCTAGAAGAACAGCGGAACCTCCACCAAGACCACCAAGGAAGTTATTCATACCAGTATTGATTGCTGCCATTGGGATATTTACAGCCAGCATAACAAATCCTGTCAAGATTGTTCCAAGTAGTGGTAAGAGAAGGATTGATTTAGCACCTTCAAGTGAGCGAGGAACCTTCACATATTTCTTAACCAAGAGAACTAAAGCACCAGCGATAAATCCACCAACAAGAGCTCCAAGGAAACCTGATGATACACCTGCAAGAGCTGAAGTTGCTTCACCACCTTGAGCATAAGGGATTTTACCAAAGGCAAAACCTTCTTTGGCAATAACTCCAGCTACGAAACCTGCTACCAAGCCTGGTTTTTCAGCGATTGAGTAAGCAACATATCCTGCAAACACTGGCAACATCAAACCAAAGGCTGCCCCACCAATTTTCATGAACATAGAAGCTAGTTCATGGTAAGATCCAAGATTTCCAAGGCTATCATTTGGTACACCCATAGCCCCATCAATCAAGAAGGCAAGGGCAATCATGATACCACCACCGATAACGAATGGCAACATTTGAGATACACCACTCATCAAGTGTTTGTAGAAAGCACCACCGACACTTTGTTTTTCGTTAGATGCAGTTGAAGCTTTTGCTCCATTAGCAGCATGATAAACTTCAGCATTCCCAGAAAGGGCCAAGTTAATCAACTCTTCAGTCTTACGAATACCGTCTGCTACTGGACGATTCACCAACGGTTTACCGTCAAAGCGATCCATCTCAACTGCCTTGTCTGCAGCAATGATTACCGCTTTAGCATTTCGGATATCTTCTGCTGTCAATTGGTTGCCAACACCACTAGCACCGTTGGTTTCAACCTTAATACCAACACCCATTTCAGCTGCCACTTTTTGAAGAGCTTCTTGAGCCATATAAGTGTGGGCAATCCCTGTTGTACAAGCTGTAACTGCTACGATAAAGTCACCAGATTCATTTACAGGAGCTTGAACTGGTTCTTCAGCTTTTTCTGAAGCTTGGTCAAAGAGTTCAATGACTTGATCAGCTGATGTTACTTGACGAAGTTTGTCAGCAAAGCCGTCTTTCATCAAATATTGTGACAGTTCTGCCAAGGCAGCCAAGTGAGTATCGTTTGCGCCTTCTGGAGCAGCAATCATAAAGAAGAGGTCAGTTGGTTGCCCATCCAAGCTTTCGTAGTCAACACCCTTGTTTGACTTAGCAAAGAGAACAGTCACTTCCTTAACAGCAGCGTTTTTGCTATGTGGCATAGCGATACCATCACCCAAACCTGTAGAAGTCAAAGCTTCACGCGCCAAAATTCCTTCTTTAAAGGTTTCAAAATCTGTTACATAGCCATGATCAACCAAGCTATGAATCATCTCCTCGATGACTGCTGTTTTTTCTGTTGCTTGCAAATCAAGCAACATGACATCTTTTCTCAATAAATCTTGAATTTTCATAGTTTTTCTACCTCAACTTTTTCATAAGTCTCTTTAATAAATGCTGCAGTTGCTAAGTCATCCGAGAAAGTGGTTGCTGTTCCGCAAGCTACCCCCCATTTGAAGGCTTCTACTGCGTCTTTTGATTTGACAAACTCACCCGTAAATCCAGCAACCATAGAGTCACCAGCACCAACTGAGTTTTTCACTGTTCCCTTGATTGGTTTAGCAAAGTATGCTCCATCAGATGTTACCAATAGGGCTCCATCACCAGCCATAGAGATGATCACGTTTTGAGCACCTTTAGCCAACAGCTCTCGAGCGTATTTTTCTATCTCATCTAAGCTTTCAAGCTTCACTCCAAAGATAGCTCCAAGTTCATGATTGTTTGGCTTCACCAAAAGTGGTTGATAATCCAAACTATCGATTAAGGTCTGACCTTCAAAGTCACAGACTACTTGAGCACCTGTCTGACGCGTCAAAGCAATTAATTCTTTGTAAATAACATTACCCAAGTTTTTAGCACTCGAACCCGCAAAGACAACTGTATCTTCTGCTGTCAGACTTGAAAGAATGGCTTTTAACTCTTCAAGTTGTTCGGGCTCAACATTAGGGCCTGTCCCATTGATTTCAGTTTCTTGGTCGGCTTTTATTTTCACATTGATACGCGTATCTTCTGTTACTTGAACAAAGCGTGTCTCAATGTGCTCTTCAGCCAAAGTATCTGTGATAAACTTACCAGTAAAGCCTCCGATGAAACCTGTCGCTGTATTTGAAAATTCCAAACGCTTTAAGACACGGCTAACGTTGATTCCCTTACCACCAGCAAACTTATCATCACTATCCATACGATTGACACTACCAACTTCAACTTTGTCCAAACGGACAATGTAGTCTATAGATGGATTGAGTGTGACTGTATAAATCATACTTCTATTACCTCCGTTTTCTCTTTGATAGCTGACAGGAGCTCGTGACCCTTGCTTGTAATGACAATAGCACGTTTTATAGGAGCTACCTTAGCAAAACAAGACTGACCGATCTTGGATGAATCTACCAAGACATAGGCTTGTTTAGCATTCTCTAAAATAGCTCGCTTGACCGCTCCTTCCTCCATATCCGGAGTTGTATAATAACCTTCATCTACACCATTCATTCCAATAAAGGCACGATCAAAGTGCAGTTGGTTAATTTGGTTGAGCGCTACTCCTCCGATACTGGCATCAGTTGTCATCTTAACACCACCACCAATGATGACTGTAGGGATTTGCTTATCCACTAATTGAACCGCATGGTGAATGGAATTGGTTACCACTGTAATGTCTTTTCGGTCTAATTCCTTAATGAGAAAGGCTGTCGTACTTCCTGCATCCACAAAGATAACATCTTTTTCTTTGATGAGGGAAGATGCTTTTTGAGCAATCAACCTTTTCTCTTGAAGGTTTTTGACAGATTTTTCTTGAATGGTTTCTTCTTCTTGTAGGGAGTATGGCAACTCAGCTCCTCCATGTACTCGTCGAAGTTTATTTTTAGATTCCAATTCGTCTAAATCTCGTCTAACCGTTGACTCAGAAGTGTTTAACAAACCTACTAATTTCTCTAGAGAAACGACTTTGTGCTGTTTCAATTCTTCTAAAATCAGCTTTTTTCTTTCGCTTTTTAGCACTATCCTACCTCCTGTTAGCGATTACATTAATTATTTTATCACAAACAAAATCAAAGTCAAGTATTTTTTGTCATTTTCTTTCATTTTCTATCAAAATTCCTTCATCTTCAAATATATTTGCAAGAAAGAAGGCTTTATGGTAGACTAGGTTAGTAACCATTGGAAGATTACTCAAGAGGCTTAAGAGGCCGTGTTGGAAACGCGGTAGGCGTGTAACAGCGTGCGTGGGTTCGAATCCCATGTCTTCCGTTTATATTCAAAAACAGATACCCAAGATTTCTTGGGTATCTGTTTTCTTATATGTTAGTAATAGAACTAGAATGCACTTCTTAAAACATATCAAATAGCAACTTCACATTGAGGATGGTTAAGATAATGGAAACGATATAACCAATGACAGTATTCCACTTAGCATTGGTAAATTCTCCCATTAGTGATTTTTTTGAGGTTAGATAAATCAGAGGGAATATTGAAAATGGAAGAGCTATAGAGAGAAATACCTGTGAATAAACCAATAACTGATCCAAAGTTTTTTCCTGATGACCAAACAGAATTGCCACTATTATGACAGGTAGCAAGGCAAAGAGACGAGTCGCCAAGCGAATAAACCACTGTGGCAATCTCATATGTAAGAAACCTTCCATAACGATTTGTCCTGTCAAGGTACCTGTGATAGTAGAATTCTGACCGCTAGCTAATAAGGCCAAAGCAAACAAAGTAGACAAAGTTGAACTAGCTATAGCTCCAGCAATGGTAGAATCCTTCAATGCATTATACATTTGAGAAAAAGCAGAAATATCAGATGCATGGCCAAAAAAGAGTGCTGCTCCTAAAATCAACAGAAGGGAGTTGACAACAAATGCCAAAGATAACTGAAGATTTGAATCCCAAGTCATAAAGCGAACACCTTTACGAACATCATTCTTATCCTTGTGATTGATTTTGCGAGTCTGAGACAAGGAAGAATGTAAATAAAGGTTATGTGGCATAACAGTAGCCCCTACAATCCCCAGAGCTAACGTTAATTGACTTTCATGTCCAGGTGTTGGACTTTCAAATAAAGTGGATGTTGGTAAATAACCTTCAGCAATTCCTTGAAAGCTTGGATGTGATATTGCTACCAGATAAGCAAAGATTACCAGAATCGTTAAAATCAGTGTTGTAACAATAGCTTCTATCTTCTTAAAGCCAAATTTCATTAAGAGCAATAAAAGAAAGACATCCAGAACCGTCAACAGAATTGCAATCATAATCGGAATCTTAAAGAGAAGATTGAGAGCAATCGCGGAACCTAGAACTTCTGCTAAGTCTGTCGCCATCAAGGCCAATTCCAAAATCACCCATAGACTATATCGAAGCCATTTTGGTGAATGATGAGCTGTTGCTTGAGCTAAATCCATCTGGGTTACAATCCCGAGTTTTCCTGCCATCTGTTGAAGTTGCATCGCAATGAGAGACGAAATTAGGATGACAAACAAAAGACTATACTTATAGGAAGCCCCTCCGACTACACTGGTAATCCAGTTTCCTGGATCCATATAACCGACTGCCACAAGAGCACCCGGACCTAAAAAGGCCTTTAAATTTTGCCAGAAATGATTGTTATTTGGAGTATCGATAGATTGATTAATCTCAGAGAGTGACACTTTTTTATGAGAAGACATAGATACTTACCTCTTTCTAAACCTACTTTTTCATTATTTTCTATTAGAGAAAAATAAGATTGACTTTAAACTATTAAAACAATGAAAACTATATGAAAAACATTTAGTTTTTTCATTATTTTTCTTAAGGCACCTTAATATTTTTCTTAAGGCACCTTAATTATAACAGAAAATATGATAAAAACTTAAGAAAATTCAGGACTTGATTTAATATTTAGGATACAACAAAATGTTGTATTCTTTTTTTGCAAAAGAATACCAAAGAATAAAATAAAAAACGTTGTAAAAACAACGTTTTAGAAAGATTTACAAAACAATGTAAATTATCAATGGAGCCGGTGGGAGTCGAACCCACGTCCAAACACCTGCTAACATATTTGTCTACAACCATAGGTTATGTATTGTTTTAACAATCCCTCGACACATAACTCAAGCCTAGGAACTGCGAGTCTATAAATCTCTTACCAAACTGCTAGACAAAGCTTGATCGTATCTCGCTAATAATAAGACCCATCATCAGACACGAGAAATCAAAATCGGGTCACGCCTGCTGGTGTTTAGGCAGCTAGAGCGTAAGAAGTGTTATTTTTTGCAGTTATATTTAACTGAGCGTTTACGTCGCCACACGAGTCGCAAAATATGCCTCATAATGCCTGTCGAATCCGTAACGACCCCAAAGACTATAAAGATATTATACCTTATCTAGGTGAAAAAAGCAAAAAAGCAAGTAGATAGCTAGAAAAGACTAGTTTTCAAGACATCTGATAGGGCCTGATAGCCAGAAACACTGAGGTGAAGCCCATCTGTTGTGTACCCCTCCTTGAGCTGTCCTTCCTGATCAAGTAATTTCTCAAAAACAGACACATATTCTACCTGCATATAGGCTGAAGCTAGCTCTTGATAGGCTTGGTTCCAGGCCTTGATTTTCTCATTAGTACGAATGTAAACAGTCTGTTTGAAGTTCTCACTCTCATTGACCGGTAAGATAGAAACTAGCTTTATTTGTGACAGCGGATATTCACGAGAAATACTTTGAATCACGCTCTCAAGATTGTTTAGTGTTTCCGTCATTGGAACATCTTTTCCAATGTCATTTGTCCCAATCAAAAGAACAATCTGATCCACCGCATCACCATAGAGGTGAGTATCCAGATTATCTAGTAAAAGTCCAGTCTGATAACCTCGAATCCCTCGATTCACAATGGTCTTGGTTGTCCCTAGCAATTCCTGCAAGGGATAATACTCAACAATAGAATCACCGATAAAAATGATATTGGGTTCAATTACAGAAATCTGATTGAGTTCACGATACTTGGTTTGGATTTTCTCTTGCTCTTTTAGAAGCCAATTTTCTAGTAGTTGTACTGCCAAGTTACTCTCCTTTTTCTAGCCAGTTTTCTAAAACTTGGTAAACACCCGCCTGACTGTTGGCTGGGGCTATTTTTGTAGCTACTTCTTTAACAGCATCTTCTGCATTTTTCATGGCATATGAAATACCTGCCAACTCTAACATTTCAATGTCATTTTCACTATCACCAAAGGCCATGATTTGTTCAGGTTTTAAATTCCAACGTTTGAGCAATTCTTCTAGGCCCCACGCCTTATGAATCCCATCTTGTAAGATATCAATACAACCATAACCGCTGGAAACAGCTCGCACATGCCCATCAAACAAGTCATTAATTTCCTGTAAAACCGAATCGGATCGTTCTTCACCAACTACCATACTCATCTTGAGAACACCACCGAAGAGATTAGAGTCAAATTCATTAACAAAATTCATTCGTTGATAGAGCTTCTCAATCATCTCCGGAGTCATAAATTTATCTAGTTCTGTAAAAATAGTACCTTTCTTAACAAAGCCACCATTCATGCCCGTTACGACAAACTGGTCCTGGCATTCTCTTCCTTTAAAATGTCCCAAAACCCTATCAACCATGGCATCATCCCAAGTTTGTGCTTGAAGCAATTTATTGTGTTCAAATATACGAGCACCATTAGCAACTACCAAAACGACTCTCTCTGCTAAATGACCCAATAATTGACGCATACGATGAACTTCATTTCCAGTTGCAATGACAAAACGAACACCACGTTGATCGAGCCGATTTAAAATTTTTTCTAGTCGTGGAAGATCTAGTTGACCTCTCGAATCTAACAAGGTGCCATCCATATCCGTCGCAATGACTTTAATATCCATAACTTCCTTCTCACTTTCAGTCACTACCAATTCAAACCTACATGCTCATTCATTTCTTTATAAGCTGTATCAATTCGTTCCTTGGTAGCCTCGTCAAGTTGACTGCGATATTTCCCGCCTTCTATAAAGTCTTCCAAAATATAAGTTTGGTATAGGTAGAGTGGATAACCTTCTGGAGAATAGCCTCCCTTTGGAGTACGACTAACCCAGGTAGGATGAGCTTTGGCAGTTTCGATAGTCGTTTTACCAGATTTCTTCTTAATGGTCACATCCATGAGAACTCCACGTTCCGTCCACTTAGCAGTTTCAACATCCTGCATGGTTTCAATCCGTTGATTTGAGATGAAATTTCCCATAGAGTAAATAATAAGCTTTTTATCACCGTCTTTTTCAACCGTTTCAGCAGGCTCAACAACATGAGGGTGACCTCCAAAGATAATATCTGCTCCCCAATCGATCATCTTATGGTAAAGTTTCTTTTGCTCCTCAGTAGGCTCAATTTGATACTCAACTCCCATCTGAGGCATAATGACAGTGATATCTGCTTCTTTTTCAGCCCTCTCGATTTCAGCCTTCATTTTATCTTCATCCAAGTCTGAAAGATAACGATTATAATCCTCTTTAGAAATGTTTTGTTCAATGCCGTTAAAACCATAGGAATAGGCTAAAATAGCAACTTTAATACCATTGACTTCCTTGATGACGATAGGTGCTTTATCTCGTGGTTCGTGAGTATAGACTCCAACAGGTGTCATTCCTGCTTTTTCAATAGCATCAGCTGTTGAAACCACACCTTCGATCTGAGAATCCAAGATATGGTTGTGAGCCAAGTCTAATACTTGGTAACCTGCATCTTTTATAGCATCCATAACTTCACCTGGGGCATTAAACAAAGGATATCCTGCAAGATAGTGGTCTTTATTTACGGTTCCTTCAAAATCTCCAAGCACTAGGTCCGCTTGCTTAAGCCAAGGTTTCACATATTCAAAATTTTCATGGAAATCATAAGTCCCATCTGCCTTTTTAGCAGAAATGTAGACGATATCATGATAAAGCAAATCACCATTTGCCATAATTCGAGCACTTGTTTCTTGCTCCGACCCAGCATTCTTTTCTTGAGAATTTAACTGTTGATTATTAGCACTCGTATCTCTACTGTTTAAAGTAATCCCTCTAGCACCTTCCACTAATAAAGTAAATGAAATCGAAACAGCTACCGAAGCTAATAAAACCACAATAAAGGTTCTATTGTTCCAATGACGATAGTTTCTGAAAAATCGGACCGTTTTTCTAACAACTCGTAATAAAGAACTATTTTGATTTCGAATGCTACGCTTTTCCATCCCTTTTCTCCTTGTTTTTTCAAGTAAACTTCTTTACCTTATTATACCACAGACAAAAGGTTATTTCCTTTTATTATATTATTTTTATCAACTTCTGTGACTTTCTTTCTCATCTGTTTTGTGTTATCATGTAGGAGTAAGAAAAGGAGAGAGAACATGTCTGCTATAGAACGTATTACAAAACCTGCGCATTTAATTGATATGAAGGATATTATTCGAGAAGGAAATCCTACTTTACGAGCACTTGCTGAAGAAGTCAGTTTCCCCTTGAGTGATCAAGAGATTATCTTGGGTGAAAAGATGTTGCAATTTCTTAAAAATTCTCAAGACCCGGTTACAGCTGAAAAAATGGGCCTTCGCGGAGGGGTTGGTCTTGCAGCACCACAACTTGATATCTCAAAACGAATCATTGCTGTCCTAGTACCCAATATTGTAGAAGAGGGAGAAACACCTACAGAAGCATATAGCATGCAGGCAGTGATGTATAATCCAAAAATCGTATCGCATTCTGTTCAAGATGCTGCTCTTGCAGAGGGTGAAGGTTGCTTATCCGTTGATCGAGAAGTGCCAGGCTATGTTATCCGCCATGCCCGCGTGACAGTCGAATATTTTGACAAGGATGGAGAAAAGCACCGTATCAAACT
Organism: Streptococcus sp. HMSC34B10; assembly: GCF_001839505.1. Lineage (NCBI taxonomy): Bacteria > Bacillati > Bacillota > Bacilli > Lactobacillales > Streptococcaceae > Streptococcus > Streptococcus sp. HMSC34B10. The sequence continues at coordinate 123,083 of NZ_KV841548.1, forward strand.
AAAAGGTTATAATTCTATCGTCGTCCAACATGAAATCGACCATACAAATGGCGTTATGTTTTACGATCGTATCAATGAGAAAGATCCATTTGAAATAAAAGATGGTCTCCTCATCCTAGAATAAAGAAAATCCCGTTAAATGACGGGATTTTTATGTTATAATAAATGCATGAAAACTAACGATATTGTCTACGGTGTCCATGCCGTTACAGAAGCCCTTTTAGCAAATACTGGAAACAAACTTTATCTCCAAGATGATTTACGAGGAAAAAATGTAGAAAAAGTGAAAGAACTAGCTACTGAAAAGAAAGTATCTATCTCTTGGACTTCCAAAAAATCTCTCTCTGAAATGACTGATGGTGCTGTCCACCAAGGTTTCGTCTTGCGCGTTTCTGAATTTGCCTACAGTGAACTTGATCAAATCCTTGCAAAGACACGTCAAGAAGAAAACCCACTACTACTGATTCTTGATGGTTTGACAGACCCTCATAATCTCGGTTCTATCTTGAGAACAGCAGATGCAACTAATGTTTCAGGCGTCATTATACCAAAACATCGTTCTGTTGGGGTAACGCCCGTAGTTGCTAAAACTGCAACAGGTGCTATCGAGCACGTTCCCATTGCCCGCGTAACCAATCTAAGCCAAACCTTGGACAAACTTAAGGATGAAGGTTTCTGGATTTTTGGGACCGACATGAACGGAACTCCTTGCCATAAATGGAATACAAGTGGAAAAATCGCTCTCATTATCGGAAATGAAGGAAAGGGAATTTCTAGCAATATCAAGAAGCAAGTGGATGAGATGATCACCATTCCCATGAATGGACACGTACAGAGTCTCAATGCCAGTGTCGCCACTGCTATTCTTATGTATGAAGTTTTTCGAAATCGACTCTAATAAAAAGTTTCCAATCGAATGATTGGAAACTTTTTTAACTGTGTTCAGTAATATATTTATAAGCTTCTTGACCTGCAATAGCGCCATCTCCAACTGCTGTTGTGACTTGGCGAAGGTCTTTTTGACGAACATCTCCAACTGCAAAGACACCTGCAACACTTGTCTTCATGTGATCATCTGTCACAATCCAACCAGCCTGATCTTGAATGTGCAAATCTTTTGTGAAATCGCTAACAGGGTCTAAACCAACATAGATGAAGACACCACCAAAGGCATGTTCAGTCACTTGACCAGACTTGACATTTTCAATGACAACTGACTCGACACGATTTTCACCCTTGATTTCTCTAACTACAGAATCCCAAATGAAGTTGATTTTATCATTAGCAAAGGCGCGGTCTTGCAAGACTTTTTGGGCACGAAGTTCATCACGACGGTGAACGATGGTTACAGTTTTGGCAAACTGTGTTAAGAAGATTGCTTCTTCAACAGCCGAATCTCCTCCACCTACAACCAACAAATCTTGGTCACGGAAAAAGGCTCCATCACAAACCGCACAGTAAGAAACACCACGGCTATTGAGTTCTTCTTCTCCTGGAACTCCTAAGAGGCGATGTTTTGAACCAGTCGCTACGATAACTGTGCGAGTTTCAAATTCTTGATCGACTGTGATTACTTTCTTAACATCACCATGGTCCTCAATATTTTCTACAAAGCCATAGAGATGTTCAACACCTAGATTTTCAAGAGGTTCAAACATCTTTTCTGCTAATTCAGGTCCACTAATGTTAGCATAACCTGGATAGTTTTCAATGTCAGAAGTGTTGTTCATCTGACCGCCAGGAAGACCACCTTCAATCAAAGCTACTTTGAGATTGCTGCGAGCTGCATACAAGGCTGCAGTCATCCCAGCAGGACCTGCACCGATAATAATCGTATCGTACATTCTATTTCCTTCTTTCTTGTTGTAACTATTCTTATTCTAACGGATAAAATCCTATTTGACAACTATTATGCCTTGAGAACCAACAAGATGCTCATGGTCGCAAAAGACAATACTGGAATTATTAAGACTCCGATCATAATCATATCATAGAGATGAGCCTGACGCTCCTTGGCAGTTTTATCGACACCTGACAGGGCTCTAAAACCAATCCAAATCCCTAAGACAACCAAGACTAGTAAAATCGTCAAAACCAAACTCTCTAAATACAAAGCAAATAGCTGAACTAGCATGATCTCTCTCATTTCTATTATTTTTAAAGAGCAAACCCAGTTAGCTTAGCCAACTGAGTTTTTCTTATCTTCTATTATATCAAATATAGGTCCGTTTGTAACTAGCAAAGAACTCTTTTGTTCGTTCTTCTTTTGGATGGTTGATGATCTCATCCGGTGTTCCAGATTCAATAATCTTTCCTTTATCCAAAAATAAAACCTTATCCGCAACTTGAGCAACAAATGACATATCGTGACTAACCAAAACCATGGTTTGACCTGATTTTGCAGCATTTGCAATCGATCTTTCTACCTCACCAACCAATTCTGGATCAAGTGCTGAAGTTGGTTCATCCAAGAGTAAGACGTCTGGTTTCATGGCTAGAGCACGCGCTATTGCGACCCGTTGTTTTTGTCCTCCTGACAAGTGACGCGGATAATGCTGTTCACGATCAGAAAGCCCAACCTTAGCCAACTCTACTTTGGCAATCTTAGTCGCTTCTTCGTCTGATAGTTTTTTAACTACCACCAAGCCTTCTTTAACATTGTCTAGCGCTGTTCTACGCTCAAATAAATTAAACTGTTGGAAAACCATCGATAGTTTGCGACGAAGAGTTAGAATTTCGTCTTGCGTAATTTGAGAAAAATCAACTTTGAAATCATCAATCTGAATACTTCCACTATCAGGAGTTTCTAGATAGTTTAGGCTACGAAGAAAAGTTGATTTCCCAGCCCCTGACGAACCAATTAAGGCAACAACCTCTCCCTTTTGAATATCTAAATTCAGATGATCTAAAACAGTTTGACCTGAAAAGGATTTGCTTAAATTTGAAATTTTAATCATTAGCGAAGCTCTCCTTTCACATCTGTCTCAACATTATCTGGTGCTGTAATAGCCATTTTTCTTTCAATGAAACGGCCAAGATTTTCAATAACGATATTTACCACCCAGTAGACAAGGGCAACTGAGATAAAACGTTCAAAGTAACGATAGTCCGCACCACCCAATATCTGAGCTTGGGCAAAGACTTCTACAACCCCTGCACTAAAGGCTAGGGAAGTTCCCTTGGTCAAGCCAATGAGGGAGTTAATCAAGGTTGGTGTTGCAACTACTGCTGCATTGGGAATAATCACACGACGGTAAACTTGTGCACGTGTCATACCAAGACTACGGGCAGCCTCTATCTCCCCAGGATTTACAGAAAGAATTGCCGCACGAAGAGTTTCGCTGGCATAGGCTGCCTCGTTAAAAGCAAAAGCCACAATCGCAAATGTTGCTGCTGGAATGGCATTAATGTTCAGAGAAGTTCCCCATTGTTGATTCAAGGCTTTCAAAGCTAGTGGAATCCCGTAATAGGTCAACATCAGTTGAACTAAAATTGGGGTTCCTTTTAGGAAACTAACAAAAAAGGCTTGTAATGGGTATATAAATCTAACTCTGTTGATTTTAACGATAGCAAAGATTAGGGCTAGCATGATACCAAAAAAGGCACCAAATACCGTTAACATCAATGTTGTAGGTAATTGCTGTACAATTCTTGGAATCCCATCAAAAACCGAACGCCAACTAAAAAGTTTGCCATCTGGGATATATTGCATCAAATTTTGATACCAATCAGATGCTAAAATCGTTGTAACATTCATAGAAACATCCTCTCAAGATAATGATTCATTCTATCATACTTCGCCCCTAATTAAAAATATTTGCTACGAGCATATCAGATTTCATCTAACTTCTAGTTTATCATACTTTAAAAGTGAGAGGTCATATATTTTACCTATCGAAGAGATAGAAAAAAACTAATTCAAGTCCAACTTATCGTAAGTTTGACGGTAACCAATTTGTTTTACAAGACCATTTTCAACTAGTATTGGACGTTTTAACAGCATACCATCACTGGCCAAAAGTTTGGCTGCTTCTTTGTTTGACAATGTTCCAATCTTATCTTTCAATCCGAGTTCACGATATTTGATTCCACTAGTATTGAAAAATTGCTTCAATTCATATCCTGAAGTTTCGAGCCAGTTTAAAATGACCTTTTCACTTGGAGTTTCTTCAACGATATGAACGTCTTTGTATTCAAGTCCAAGTTGATCTAATTCTTTCTTTGCTTTTTTACAAGTTGTACATTTTGGATATTCGATAAATTCTAACATTTTTTCTCTTTCTATTTTTTATTTTCTTGATAACTTGCACCTTCATGCCTCAAGAGCCAAGCCTTCTTTTCGAGTCCCCAAGCATAGCCTGTCAGACATCCTCCAGCACCTAGCACACGGTGACAAGGTACAAGGATAGACCAGGGATTGCGACCTACTGCTCCTCCGACTGCTTGAGCAGAAGCCACCTGCAAGTCCTTAGCTATTTGCCCATAAGTAACAGTCTGGCCAAAAGGAATTCCTCGCAAGTAGTTCCAGACTCTTTTTTCAAAGTCACTACCGACAGGAGCTAAAGGTAATCCAGATAAGTCTTGATCTTGCTCCTTAAAATAAGTCTCTAAATAGGAAGTAATTTGATTTAAAATGGGATGACTTTCAACAACAGTTACATCATTTTCAGATAATCCCTTCTCAAAATCGCTCTTTTCTTCAATCCATATCCCAAACAAATAGTGGTCATCTGCTACCAGAGATAGTGGGCCAATCGGAGACTTGTACAGCATCTTTGCATACTTCTTAGACATTTGATTTTAATTTTTGATAGGCCAAGCGTTCCCCGTCTACTGGAACTTTACCAACTTGTTTAAAACCAAGCTTTTCAAAGATATGCTGCATGGCTATGTTTTTAGCGTGCGTATCTGAACGAAAATCTAGGTAATCGAAGCCTTCAATCAAGCCTTCTAAAAAGGTCTGAGCAACACCTTGACCTTGCGCATCTTTAGCAACTGCAATACGGTGAAATACTAAGTATTCTGCTTCATTTCCCTCCCAGTTGCCATCATAAATTGCTTCATAAGCTTTTTCTGGGCTCTTAGTCACTGCTGCATAGGCTAAGAGGTCCCCTTCGTCTAGGGCTACATAAGCTTGACCAGAGATGATATCTTCAATAATGGTATCTGCATCTGGGTAGCCGTTTTGCCACTGAGTGCTACCAGCTTCTGCCAAACATTTCTTGGCTCCCTCAATCACTTGCATAATTGCATCAACTTCGTTTGGAAAGGCTAAGCGAATCTCCATCATTTATCCTCATTTCATACTATTTTCTCTCATCATAGCACAATTTAGTTCTTTCTACAAGCACTTGAAACTTGACTTATTATTTCTAATATTTTATAATCTAGTTATTAAAACTAGATGAAAGGGAGTTAGAAATGAATTTAACCTTTTCCTATCCCAAATGGGAAGAACTACCGAATATCGATCTCTATCTAGATCAAGTCTTACTTTATGTTAATCAGGTCTGTGCTCCTAGCTTTTCTCAAAAAGAGAAAGGGCTAACAGCATCTATGGTCAATAACTATGTCAAACATGGTTATCTGACAAAACCCGAGAAGAAAAAATACCAGCGTCAGCAAATTGCTCGATTGATTGCTATTACAACCTTAAAATCAGTTTTTTCAATTCAAGAGATTGCACAAACATTGAACACTCTTCAAGTTGAAGCTAGCTCAGAAACACTCTATGATGCTTTTGTAAACTATATGAATGCAGAAATTGACCCTAACAGCCCCATCATTTTGACGAGCTGTCAAACGGTCAAACTTTATCATCGAACCTTATCACTCATCGAGACCAATGTACAAGAGGAGGAACTCTCATGAATACCAGTTTAAAACTTAGTAAACGTCTTAGTTTTGGGGAAGAAATTGCAAACAGTGTCACCCACGCTGTAGGAGCAGTTATCATGCTCATCTTACTTCCTATTTCATCAACCTATAGTTATGAGGCACATGGTTTCTTATCGTCTATTGGTGTTTCGATTTTCGTTATTAGCCTCTTTCTCATGTTCCTTTCATCAACTATTTACCATTCTATGGCCTATGGTTCAACCCATAAATACGTTTTGCGTATCATCGACCATTCCATGATTTATGTTGCCATTGCTGGATCTTATACTCCTGTTGTATTGACTTTGATGAATAACTGGTTTGGTTATCTCATTATCGCCATCCAGTGGGGTACGACCATTTTCGGTATTCTTTATAAAATCTTTGCCAAGAAGGTAAACGAAAAATTTAGTCTCATCCTCTACCTCATCATGGGATGGCTTGTCTTAGCTATTTTACCTGCAATCATCAGTCAAACAACTCCATTGTTCTGGAGTCTTATGGTGTCAGGCGGTCTTTGCTATACAGTTGGTGCTGGATTTTACGCTAAAAAGAAACCATACTTCCACATGATTTGGCATCTCTTCATCCTAGCAGCTTCAGCTTTGCAATATATCGCTATTGTTTATTACATGTAAAAAGAAGTTGGGAAAAACCCCAACCTCTTTTTTTAGTTACACATATTGATAAAATACTCATGCAGTCGAATATCATCAGTCAATTCAGGATGAAAGGAAGTCACTAGCATATTCTTTTCCTGTGCTGCAACGATTTGATTGTTCACGATTGCTAGAACTTCAACATCCTCACCAACACTACTGATAATCGGACCACGGATAAAGGTCATTGGAATCTTACCGACTCCTTTACAATCTGCTTCCGTATAAAAGCTTCCTAACTGACGCCCATAAGCATTGCGCTCGACTACTATGTCCATAGTCGCTATATGACTCTCTTCCTGAGAGGTAATCTCTTTTGCTAACAAAATCAAACCTGCGCAAGTCCCAAAAACAGGGAGTCCAGATAGAATCGCTTCTCGAATGGGAAGTAGCATATCCTGGTCTCGTAAAAGCTTGCCCATGGTGGTAGATTCCCCACCGGGCAAGATAAGACCAGACAAACTACTTCTATATTGCTGAAAATCTTCTAGATTTCGCAGTTCAACACTTTCGACACCTAGTTTGGCAAGAACTTTCTCATGTTCCACAAAGGCACCTTGTAAGGCCAATATTCCGATTTTCATCTATTTTCCTCTCTCAGCCATGAGAATTTGGATTTCATTCTCATTGATACCAACCATGGCTTCTCCTAAATCTTCTGAGATTTCAGCTAAAATGTGAGGATTTTGATAATTGGTGACAGCTTTGACAATGGCTGCTGCGCGTTTGACAGGATCACCTGACTTGAAAATCCCTGAGCCAACAAACACACCTTCTGCACCTAGCTGCATCATAAGAGCAGCGTCTGCTGGTGTTGCCACACCTCCTGCTGCAAAGTTCACGACTGGCAATTTTCCATGTTCATAAACATATTGAACTAATTCCACAGGAACCTGTAATTCTTTTGCTGCGACATAGAGCTCATCCTCACGTAAGTTTTGAATGCGGCGGATTTCCTGATTCATCATGCGCATATGACGAACCGCCTGAACGATATCTCCTGTTCCTGGTTCCCCTTTTGTACGGATCATAGAAGCCCCTTCAGCGATACGACGCAAGGCTTCTCCTAGGTCTTTAGCACCACAAACGAAAGGAACTTGGAATTCTTTCTTGTTCACATGGAAACGATCGTCAGCTGGAGACAAGACTTCGCTTTCATCGATATAGTCAATCTCGATGGCTTCTAAAATTTGGGCTTCGACAAAATGCCCAATTCGAACCTTTGCCATAACTGGAATACTAACTGCTTCTTGGATTTCCTTGATCATCTTAGGATCACTCATACGGGAAACACCACCAGCAGCACGAATATCAGCTGGGATTCGCTCCAAGGCCATAACAGCTGCTGCACCAGCAGCCTCCGCAATACGAGCTTGTTCAGGGTTTTGAACATCCATGATGACGCCACCCTTAAGCATCTGTGCCAAATTCTTATTTAATTCATAACGATTTTCAGTCATTTCTTCTTCCTCATTTCTTGTATTGGTAGCTACATGTTTATTTTAAGGCAGAAATGACTTAAGGACAAGATAAAAAAACGATAACTGTCCGGGTACAATTATTTAAACATAAAAAAGCACCCACGATTGATATGCCCCCTGTCAAGTAGACAGGTAAAAT
>NZ_KV841549.1:0-250 GCF_001839505.1 Streptococcus sp. HMSC34B10
CAGGAGCATAAAATTCAAGCGTTCCAATAATTCCTTCCATTATCGTTTCCTCCATTTCTTTTATATAATTATTATAGCTTGTAGAAAAATCTATTTCATGAGTATTTCGTGCAAAATTGAGATGTAATTGAGATTTCTTGTCTTTTTCTAGGGCACAATAAAAACCAATACTCCTCAAGAGCATTGGTTAGAAATAATAGTGATAAAACCAATCTATCCACTATTTTTTATCATTACGTTTTTTCATAAA